>NZ_JBHRXN010000008.1:0-5305 GCF_042648525.1 Vogesella facilis | reverse complement strand
CAAACGGGCTATCGCCGGTAGAGTTTGAGAAGCAATATTTCCAACGGCTCAAGAGTGTCTAGAGAAGCTGGGGCGATTCAGGTCCTGCGTTTATTTCTATGTCTGAGCTTTTTCCTATTGTCCTTGCGCTGTAGCAAAGCCCCGTACCTGACATGCCATTTTTATATGTTATACTGCATGTGCCTGTTGTTTCGTAGAAAGTGAAACCATTTTTTTTAGTTATTAATGCAGGGCCAGTTGTGCCAGCAACGCCACCTAAATACCAACTTTCTTTTGTTCCAAGCCCTTCTTGAGTATCCGAGTCAGATATTTTGGTAATGTTTTGGTTTTCATTGTTGGTAATATTTATGGTGATATTTTGTTCTGTGAGTCTGCTGTTTTTTCTTGCTAATTCTTCTTTTTTTCTGCTCCAAACATGAGCTGAGTAGGAAAAATTTATACTGTCAACACATATTGATTCATTGGCAATGGAAATTGTCGGGAGTATAAATGATAAAATGACAAAATTATTTGCTTGTTTCATCAAGAAGCTCTCGTGAAATCCGTGTGGCGTGCTTTATTCTTTCATCTAGTCCCATGTTGCCTCCATTTAATGTAAATGAAACTGAAGTAATGGCTCGTTGAGATACATCATTTTGATTTATTATTTTTTTATTGATTTGTAGCCTGCTCGTCTGGTTCCTCTTTTCCAGTAAAATCCGCCTGCATCAATGCAGTTGAAAGGAATTATACTAATCCGCTGTGGGTCAGCAATGTTAGGGATTTGCTCGTATGTTAGTATCTGCCATTTTTGAGCAATTTTAAGAGGAACCGCTCTCCATCCTCTATAAATCCAATATCCGTTTTGATTCAACCTTCCGGTTAGCTGCTTCATGCCTCGTCCCCGATACTTAACTCCATCAGGAGCTGGACCATTGGAAAGGTTCTTGTTGTATTTTACATGCCATGCATCAGCTGTGTTATTGTAAAACCCATTTGTTTCAGGGATAACGCTAGGATATTTTGGATTACGAGGGGCTTTGTTGCACAAATCAGTTAAAGGTCGAGCCGCCCCAATCCCTAGACGGGGTTATTCCATGCGACCCTTTTGTAGCGTGCCCAAGGCTGTAAAGCGATTCAGAATCGCTGCACAGATTTGAAGCTCCGCCACTTGCTGGTCAACGTCCCGTGATTTAACCCGGTCCACCAGCAACTTGAAGCAGTGCATTTTCGTTTCGACCAGACTGCGGTGATGGTTACCACTCCACTTTTTCCAGAGCGTTCTCCCCAGATACTTCACTGAGCGTAGCGATTCATTGCGAGCCTGATTGCCCTGTGAATTCCCTTTCCAGAATTGGCCGTTTCGACGCGGGGGAATGATGGCCGCAGCCCCGCGCTCCGCAATCGCGGCGTGACATGAACGTGTGTCGTACGCCCCATCCGTGGTCACGGTCACCAGTCCCTCTGTCGCCGGAATTTGCGCTAGCAGCTCTGGCAGCATCGTGGCATCGCCGGTGCGATTGTCGGTCACTTCCATTGCCCGGATTTCCAGCGTTTGCGCATCAATTCCCAGATGCAGTTTGCGCCATTGGCGGCGATAGTCAGCGCCATGCTTTTTCACTTTCCACTCGCCTTCACCCATCATCTTGATGCCGGTGCTATCCACCAGGAGATGCAGACAACCCTGCTTTTTCTGTACCGGGATGCGGACCTGTAGGTCTTTCTGGCGGCGGGAAAGCGTACTGAAGTCGGGAACCGCCCAGTCAAGTCCAGCCAGGCGCAACATGCTTTCGACCATACCTGTGGCTTGCCGTAGCGCCAGACCAAAGAGGCATTTGATAGTGAGACAGAACTGGATGGCAGCATCGGAGAAAGTTGGCTGCCGTCCCCGCCTGCCGGTAGTCTGTGCCAACCAGTTCATGTCTTTGTCGAGCCAGAGAAGGAGCTGCCCTCGTTGCTTGAGGGACTGGTTATAGGCCTGCCAGTTGATGGTTTGGTACTTGGGAGGGAGGGGCTTGCTCATGCTGTCATTCTACCGGACGAACGTAAGCCATGATTTGTGCAACAAAGCCGACTGATTTTAAATTGCGTGCTGATTGATGGTCGTGCGATGATAAATTGATATGTTTTTATTGCGAGATGGGTGAATTGATTTTTTAATCATATTTTCTGATTTGAATTTTTTTCCAGTGCTGAGTCATGTATTCTCTTAGTGCTGGCTTGTTTTTTAGGTTTGTGCTCTCTATGGGGGGATTTTCCCCTCCAAAACTACTATTTGGTGTAATTATTTTTTCTTCACCTCTAAGAGAATATTTGGTGCCCTTGCTGTATGCGAAGTATTTGACTGTAAGCGGATCTATTCCTCCGGCGCAGCCTATTCTGTATCCGATGAAGTAATAGGTGGTGCTATTAATGGTTCTCTGTTCTATACTTTTCTCTATTATCTCTATAATTTTATCTTCAGTGCAATTTGTTACATGGTCTTTTACTTTTAATTCAATTCCTTTAGATGTACGCCCAATGATGTTGATTTCCTTTTTTGTGTTATAGGTTAGATAGTCTATTTCTAAAGTGATATCACCAGTTTTAAATTCAGTTGCTAGTGACAGGGTGGTAGTGCTTGTAATTGCTATTGCGAATAATGTTTTTTTCATCGTGTGCTTTCTGTTTGCGGGTTTTTTGATTTTTCCATGATGCCGATAGATTTATTTAGGTCTGCTATTCTGTATATTTGAGTTTTTTCTTTTTTTTCATTGTCATATTTTGGTTTGTAAGTTGATGGGATGAAAAAGTCGAAGTTTTTATATGAGGAAAATTTTATTGTTTGCCCTTGATTGCCACCTAAGCCAATAAATTTCCCATTGCTACTTTCGCCATAAAAGAAAGTGGCGTGTTTTCCGTTGGTGGCAATGCAACCAAATATTGGTTTTTCTATTTTTATGAAATTTATATTATCGCTAATAAATGAGTTGGCTCGCATGGGGTTGGGGGAGGAAATCGGGTAGCCTGATGTTTTTAGGCAGTAATTAACAAAAGATGCACACCAAGCAAACTTGTCTCCTTCAATAGTTTTTAACCAACCTTGGCCTATTTCTTTATGATAGTTCATTGATTTGTCAATAATTGACTCGTGCTGCCCATGCCACCTTAAGGCTTCATGCATTGCAACTTCCATCCACGGGGCACGCCGATTGTCTGAGGGTAGTAGTGCAATTGGCGAGCCGAGGCCATCTTTGCTTCTGGCTGGTTTGACATCGCCCCTTTTTGAAGCACTATTGCGTGGCTTGGGGGGCTGCCGCACTGGTGCAGGGCTTGATGTTTGGGGGGCTTCTGTATGTGAAATATTTACTGCAGGGATTTCCAGTCGCAAACCCGGATAGATATGGTTTGGGTTTTTTATGTCATTTGCTTTTTGAATGGTGGTGACATTGGATTTGAAAATCTTTGCAATCTTACTTAGTGTGTCTCCCGGCTGTACAACATATTGAGTATTTGGACGTGATGTTTTACGGCTACTATTGTTGGGCAGGTGTGAGGCGCTGCTGCTGTGAGTTACCCATTGTTCCAATACCGCTAAGTAGTGTTTGGCTTTGGCTGTTGGATCAATGCTAAGGACTTTTTCCAAAGTGCCTTTGGTATTTCTCACCAGAATATCAATGGGGCCAGCTTCAGGTTTATGCACAATTGGAGGTAGTCGACCACTAGTCGAGGTTTTTGTTTCTTTTTGCTGACCTCCTTGCTGAATAATCGCTGGCTGGTTGGCAATAGGGCGCGAGCCGTCAGAAAAGATGACATTGGAGGCTGCAACTAGCTTTTCTTGTCGTGGCCCTTTGGATTGGTCGTTGTAACCCTCGATACGAATAATTGCCTGCACCAAGCGCTCAAATTCACTGGCTTGCAGTGTGTTGATGACTTGGTTTCGACTAAGTCCGCTAAAAAGTTCAACTTGCTCAATATAGCGATTGGTATTGTTCTCTTTTCGTGGGGCGTAAGCCTCTATAGCTTCGCTAATTCTCTTGTTGGAGTGTAAGCGATGTAGGTTATTTCTCAGCTCATTTACTCCAGTTTCGTAGTCCGAGAATATTAAGAAATAGCTGAGGGCGCCATCTTTGTTTTTGGCCTGTGCAAAACCTATATGTGTTTTTACTTTTTTTGGGGCCGGTAACCCTTGCGGGCTAATTGCAGGCCGTAGGTTGCCTGGGTTGTTGATTCTCCATGGCAAACTGCCGCCTGAGCGTATGAGAAAGTTGCCTTGCTGGTCTGTGTAACTGGCAATCTTATTTTCTGTGTCGTATTTTGCTTTCAACCATTTTGGCATTGTTATTCCCTTATGGCTTTTTGAAAATTTCAATGACAACATCGTCTGGCAGAAAGTCGTCATCCGTTTCTGACGAGTTAGCGATGTCTAGCTCATCGCTAGATAATTCGCCCTCTTGGGTCATGTGAAAATTCTCATCAAGTGGAGCTAGTTCTGAGATTTGCCATTTTCCACCACCAATAATCAGCTGGAGTTTTTCTGGCTCATCCAGCATTATGCGCGGTAACTTGCCATTTTTCGGAATCTTACCTGCGGCTATTGCATGGCCAAGATTGTTGCGGATTTCGTAAGGCTTACCGACTACTCCTAGTACTTGTGCCATTTCATCAGAATGTTCGAACGCAAAGCGCAAACTGTGCTTGTTCGCGAACTCGCTTGACGGAAGTAAGGGGGGGCTGATCGATAAGCTATCTGGCCCGCTCAAATCATGCTCCGCCCCCTTCACGCTCACCGTGCCCGGGCAGTGCACTTCGATATTGCCGCCGGCTATGCGGATGTAGGCGCCGCCGCCGACGTTGAGCAGGATTTCCTTAGCCGCGGCGATGTGGATCTTGTCCTTGCAAGAGGTGATGGTGATGTCCTTATCCGCCGTCAGTTCCATGGCGTCGCTCTGCGCTTGCAGCTGCACCTTGCCCTTGGCGGCGATCAGTTTCAGCGTGACCCGGTCTTTCACCCCGGCCACGAATAGGCTGATGTGCTGACCGACGTTGTGCAGCCAGCGTCGGCCGCTGGTCTGGTTGAGGTCGCGCTGCGCCACCTGGTCGATATTCGTGCCTGCGGCCAACGTTAAGGCGTTGCCGGTCGATGCGACTAATCCAGCTGGCGCGGACAGGATCAGCAGCGGCTGCTGGCCGACTTGTTCTTTTGCCGTCTTGCCGTCTTTATCGGTGTTGCTGCCGGCTTCCCAGGCCTTGAGGGCGGCGGCATGGTGCTGCAGGTGGCCGTCGGTTTTCTTCGCCCCCTTGGCGTTGTCCGGCTTGATTTCCTCCGGCCCGGTTTCCTGGGTGT
>NZ_JBHRXN010000007.1:0-20082 GCF_042648525.1 Vogesella facilis | reverse complement strand
ACACCGACCAGGACGGCAAGACCGCCACCAAAGGCGAGGGATTGGCTCAAGCCGGCCAGCAGCCGCTGCTGATCCTGTCCGCCCCGGCCGGCCTGGCTGCGACGACTGACAACGCCCTGACGTTGGCCGCAGGTAGCAATATCGACCAGGTGGCGCAGCGCGACCTCAACCAGACCTCAGGGCGGCGCTGGCTGCACAACGTCGGCCAGCACATCAGCCTGTTTGTGGCCGGGGTGAAGGACGCCGTGAGCCTCAAGCTGATCGCCGCCAAGGGCAAGGTGCAAGTGCAGGCGCAGAGCGATGCCATGGAGCTAACGGCGGATAAGGATGTAACCATCAGCAGCCTGAGCGCCAGCCAGCTGTTCAACGGAAAGAAAGAGGTGCTGCTGACCAGCGGCGGCGCCTACATCCGCATCAAGGACGGCAAAATTGAACTGCACGCGCCAGGCAAGGTGAGCTTCAAGGGCGGTAGCCACGACTGGAGCGGGCCGGCAAGCATGCAGCCGCCTTCGCTGCAGTTTCCCAACACGGTATGTGTGCCTTGTCTGCTGAAAGCCATGCAGGCAGGTAGCCCGTTTGCAGCCAAATCATGATCACGCCTCGTCTGAATCCTCATGATCACACGGTGTTGCCTGCGTTGAGGCAGTGTCTTTCCAGCACGGAAGGCGTGCAGTGGTATGCACTGATAGACCATCTGTTCGTGCCAAAGCTGGGGCGAAAACTGCGCGGCAAGACAGCGGAGTGGGTCAATCTGTACCAGTCGCTGAGCGGTGGCGAAGAACAGGCCTCGCCACTGCTGCTGCCTTTGCCTCAGCCATCGCCAGCATTGGAAACACAGCTGGCGCTTCTACTGAAAACATGTAATGGCATGCCCATGCTCAGTTTCTGGGCAAGCAACCTGTCCGCGCCGGCGTTGACCGAGCATTTCGAACGCTACTCTGATGTCCGACTACAGCCGGACGACAATGTCATGATGCTGCGTTATGCCGATACCCGCACCCTTGGCAGCCTGCTGCATCACCTGGACGACGAGCAGAGGGCAGAGTGGCTGGCGCCGTTTTCCCAAGTGCTGTACTTCGATGCGCTCTCCGGCCTGCAGCAAATTACCGGCGAGAGCTCGCTGCGTATTGGTAAGGGCAAGCTCAGTCTGACCCCGTCGCAATGGAGTGCCATGCTGGACGCGAGCTTGCCCGAATTCCTATTTGACGAGTTTGCCATGCGTATGCCGACTGCCTCCCCGGCGAGTGTTTATACGGCAATACACAGCAAGCTCGCTGAAGCAAAACAACTGGGCCTGCAGGATGAAGACGAACAATTGTGCTACTGCCGTGATAGCTGAGGCGACTCCGGGCCGGGGAGTGGCAAGGGGGTTACCGTGAAACTGTGGCTGACTGGCTTGTGGCTGTGGCTGCTGACGGCGTGCGACCCGATGGTGGTTGGCGAGTCGGCGAAAAAGAAGGCGGGCGAAAAAGGGCGCGTGGGGGAGAAGGAATGTCGCAAGCTGCAGCCGAAGTATGCGATTGGGTCGATTGAAGAAAGTGCCGCTGGAATGCGACAGGCACGGGCGTGGTTTTCGGCATGGCTGTTGGGATGGTACGGATCGCGGGGATCGCGGCCAAGGTTGGCCGCAAGGGAGTATTCGAAATGAAGCAATGGATGCAGGGACTGTTGGGGCTGAGCCTGATGTGGCTACTAGCGGCGTGCGATCCGGTGGTGGTGGGAGACGCAGGCAGGAAGGCGGCAGGCGAAAAAGGGGGCGTAGCGGTATCGGTGGATGCGGTCAATTACATGCATGACTGGGATGTGCAGTACACGCTGTACGACGTGCGTAACAACGAGCCGGTAGGTGGAGCGATCGTTAGTGCGCTGGAAGGACCGGGGGGCAAGGGCTGTTGCGTGAGCCTGCCGGCGACGTGGCAACCGGGCATCAAGCTGCGGGTGGAGTGGGAGGAGGGCAACAAAGAGCTGACCAAGCCCGAGAAATTCAGTCGCGTGGTGGAGCTGCCTCGCTACGAGCAGCCCGGGGACGTGTACGTGCTGTTCTACCCGAATCAGGAGGTGGAGGCTCGGGTGTCCGACGTGGAGCCGGGCAATCCGGGCTGGGCGGGGCGAATCAAGCTGCCGGCGTGGCCGGCGTGTGTGCAGCAGCTGGGAGAGAAGGAGTGTCGCAAGCTGCAGCCGAAGTATGCGATTGGGTCGGATGAAAGATGGGCTGCTGAGTACAGGGCTGCATGTCAGCCTGACAAGGTTGTTACTCCTGAGCAGAAGAGGGCAAATGGCGGTGGAGGCTGGACAAAAGCGGGATGCGAAAAAATCCGGCAAGAGTGTTTGAGTGAATGGCAATTGGATAAGCGTATGTGCGATATCGACTTTAAGGACGAGTAAAAAGAATGACTGCACGCTTTGCTGAATATTGCCGCTCTTCTCCGTTAAAACTTGAGGATGAGGAAGTGTTGGTTGCTCGCCGTAATGAGCGTCGTCCCTCCCCTCGCGAGTCGCTTACCTGTCAGCAGGACATTTTCATCGGCGTGTTCTTTGATGGCACCGGCAACAACAAGTACCGCGATACGGCGTATTTCAAGCACAGCAATGTGGCGCGACTGTACGAGGCGTATGCGGGGGCGGCGTTCGCCGAAACGCCGAGCCTGGGCAAAGGGGGCGGGGCGAAGGCGCCGGATCTGCCTCCGGTCTGGCCCAGGGCCCTGCCTGCGGAGGAACGCCCGTATTACCGCAAGTTCTATGTACCCGGGCTGGGAACGCCATTTCCGGAACTGGGTGACGAGTCGCCGGGCTTCGGTGGCGGTTTTGCCCTGTATGGAGACGACCGCCTGGATTGGGCCCTGTTGCAGCTGGCTAACCATGTGCATGCGGCGCTGTTGGGTGGCAAGACGCTGACGTCTGTACTGGGCGAGAAGGACCTGATCAACATCATGGAAGAGGGAGATCTGGTTCGCGGCTCGCTGATCGAGCGGCGCAGCAGCCAGCTGGCGGAGAAAATTGCCCCTCGTCTCAAGCTGAAGCCCGGTATCCGCTCGGTACGGCTGTCGGTGTTCGGCTTTTCGCGCGGCGCGGCACTGGCGCGGGCGTTCTGCAACCGGGTCCAGAAAACTTACAACGGCAAGATTGGCGGCCTGCGGCTGGAAATCGATTTTCTCGGCATTTTCGATACCGTGGCCTCGGTGGGGCTGCCCAATTCCACGCCGCTGGGCGATGGCGAGATAGCCTGGGCCGACAAACCGAATCTGCTGGTACAGGGGGTGCGCCGTTGTGTGCACTTGGTGGCGGCGCACGAGGTGCGCGGCTCCTTTCCGCTTAGCGGCTCGGGCAGCAGCGGCTTCATGAAGGAGGTGGTCTACCCGGGGGCGCATTCGGATGTCGGTGGTGGCTACGTGCCGGGTGAGCAGGGGCGCTCGATCGGTACTGGCGCAGTGGGGGACGCCATGAAGCTGTCGCAAATTCCGCTGACGCAGATGTACCGCGAGGCGCTGATTGCCGGGGTGCCGTTGATTCCGGCTGATGAAATGCGTGATTTGTTGAAAAAGAACTTCGTTATTTCCGGACAAACCATTGCCGCCTTCAACGCCTACATCAAAGCCACTAGCCAGGGTGAAGGCAAGCCGGACAAGGTCATGTGGTTGACCGAGACCCAGCCGCCCAGGCCGCTGAAGGTCATCATGCATGAGCAATGGGGTTTTTATCTGCGCTGGCGCAAGTCGATGCTGGGCAAGGTGCACCAGTTGCCGGGCCTGAGCCAGTCGGGCAGCTCTGTCTACAAGCAGAAGCAGGAAATCAACGACATCCGTGTGGCGGATGAGGAAATCCGGCTGGAGCTCAAAGACATCCAGGACGAGGCGGATGACTGGGTGAAGTCGGACAAATACAAGGAATGGGCCGTTGGTGTGCAGAAGGAATGGGACGCGGCTCGCCCGGTTGCCGCTGCCGAAAAACAGTTCTTCGAATCGCTGGTGCATGACTCCCGGGCGGGGTTTACGCCCTGGACGGCGCTGCAGCGCGATGACGACGCACTGAACAGGGGGGCGGTGCCATCCAATCAGCAGCGGGCGATCAAACTGCTGGAAAACCATTTGGCATACATGAAAAACCTGAAAACCCAGTCTCCGAATCAGACAAGGCTAAAAAAAATCGAGGCGGCCGAGGCCAAACATAGTGCAGAGCTGGCCAGACTGAAGTCTGGCCAGAGTGTCAAAACGGTTTCAGGTGGCCACGAATCCTACAGCAGCTGGGGCTACCTGCGCTGGCGGGTGATCCTGTAACCCGGAATACCAGACATGCTCGAATCCCTCCTCCCCTATTACGAACGCGAGCTCGGCCATCTGCGCGAGCTGTCGGGCGAGTTCGCCCGCCGTTATCCCAAGATCGCCGGCCGCTTGCAGCTGGAAGGCGACCAGTGTGAAGACCCGCATACCGAGCGGCTGATCGAGGCGTTTGCCTTTTTGACGGCGCGGGTGCACAAGAAGCTGGATGACGACTACCCCGAGGTGGCCACCAGCTTCTTGGACGTGATGTACCCGCACTACCTGCAGCCGATGCCGGCGGCCACCGTGGTGCAGTTCGAGTGCGATGCGCAGCGGCCGGAGATCGGCAAGCGCTACCGCATCGAGCGCGGGCAGCAGGTGCTGGCGCCGGCCATCCAGGGGGTGAACTGCAAGTTCCGCAGCGTCTACCCGGTGGACCTGTACCCGCTGCAGCTGCAGGAGGCTCGGCTGGAGCTGACCAGCGGCTCGCCCTACCTGCGCGGCCTGGCGCCGGATGCAGCGGCGGTGCTTACGCTGAAGCTGCAGACCCAGGGCGGGGTGGCGCTGAACAGCATCGATCTGCAGTCGCTGCGCTTTTTCCTAGATGGCGAGCCGGCGCTGATGCACCTGCTGTACGAACTGCTGCTATCCGACGTGCTGCGGGTGCAGGCAGGCGATGGCAGCGAAGACCCGGCGCGCACGCGCATGTTGGCCGCAGATAGCCTGCAGGCGGTGGGCTTCGGCACCGACGAGGGCATGCTGGAGTACGACGAGCGCTCTTTCCTGGGCTACCGGCTGCTGTCGGAGTACTTCAGCTACCCGGACAAATTCCTGTTCATCGACCTGCTGAACCTGGCGCCGCTGGCGGCACGGCTGCAGGGCGACACACTGCTGCTGCGCATCCAGTTGCGCGATTACCCGGACAGCGAGCGCCATCACCGGCTGCAAAGCCAGCTGCAGCCGGCCTACCTCAAGCTGGGCTGCACGCCGCTGATCAACCTGTTCACCCAGCCGGGCGAGCCGATTCGCGTCACGCACCAGAAAAGCAGCTATCCGGTGCTGACCGACGCGCGCAAGCAGCAGGCCTACGAGGTGGTGAAGATCCGCCGCGTGGTGCGGGTGGAAAAATCCGGTGACGGCGACAGCAGCGAGGAAGTGCCGCCGTTCTACGCCACCCGCCACGGCAGCGGCGAGGCGCCGCGCTTCTACTGGCATGCCACGCGCGAGCCTTCGGTGCGCCAGGGTGACCGCGGCACCGACATGGCGCTGCATCTGGTGGATCTGCAGTTCGACGCGGTGCGCCCGGCGGGCGAGGTGCTGAGCCTGGAGCTGCTGTGCAGCAACCGCGACCTGCCGGAGCAGATTCCGTTTGGCGGCAGCCAGGCCAGCCAGCGCACCGATCTGCAACTGCCGGGGCACTCGGTGGTGAAGCGCGTGCGCCTGCTACGCAAGCCCGGCGCCAGCCAGCGCAGCCCGCTGGGGCGGGCGCTGCAGTGGCGGCTGATCTCGCATCTGTCGCTCAACTACATGTCCATCGTCGATGCCGGCCGCGAGGCGCTGCAGGAGATGCTCACCCTGTACAACCTGGGCGACGCTGCTGCCAACGTGCGGCAGATCCAGGGCATTGTCGGCATCGGCAGCCAGCCGGCGGTGCAGCGCGTCAACGGCCGGCACTTCGCCGGCTTCGTGCGCGGTACCGAAATCACGCTGACGCTGGACGCCGACTACTACGTGGGGGGCAGCGTCTACCTGTTCGCCTCGGTGCTGGAACGCTTCTTTGCGCTGTACTGCGCGCCCAACAGCTTTACCCGCCTGCGGGTGCATACCGTGCAGCGCGACGAGGCAGTGGCGGTTTGGCCGGCCCGCGCCGGCGAAGCGCTGGTGATCTGAGGAGCCGCCATGCAAGCCCTGATTCTGCTGGCGCCATGCCTGATCCAGCTCTGGTTTTTCCTGCATACCGCGGATGCCCCCGCCGGCCGCGCGCGCCTTGCCGCGCCACTGTTGTACGTCGGCCTGCCGCTGGTGGTGCTGCTGTACGGCCGCTACGGCATGGCTGCCGCCGTCGGCATGCTGCCGCGGCTGGTGAACTTTGCCGGCCTGGCGGCCCTGGCCTGCGGCGCCCTGTTGTTGCCGCCGCTGCTGCGGCGCAGGAGGAAGAACGCCCATGTCTGAGCACCTTGCCACGTTGGCCGCACTGCCGCTGCCGCGCCGCCAGTCGCGCGATTTGCGCCAGGCGCTGGCGCAGGACGCCAGCCAGTTCAGCTTCTTCCAGGCGGTGCGCATCCTCGGCCTGTGCGAAGGTACGCGCCGCGCACGCCGCACCCTGCCGCCGCAGCTGCGTTTTCGCACCCTGGCCAGCCTGTCGTTTCCCGCCAGCGAGCTGGTGCAGTACCGCCCGCAGGCGGAGGAGGGCGCTGCGCCGGCCGAGATGACGGTGAGCTTCATGGGCCTCACCGGCCCCAGCGGCGCGCTGCCCACCGCCTACACCGAACTGTTGCTGGAGCGGCGGCAGCAATACCGCGATGACACTCTGCATGCCTTCCTGGACCTGTTCAGCCACCGTGCGGTGGCGCTGTTCTACCAGGCCTGGCGCAAGTACCGCTTCTGGCTGGCCGAGGAGGCCGGTGAGCAGGACGGCTTTGGCCGCAACCTGCTCGACCTGGCCGGGCTGGGCCTGGGGCGGCTGCGCGGCCAGGCGGCGCAGGACGGCCTGCTGGACGAGCGGCTGTTCATCTATTTCTCCGGCCTGCTGAGTCAGAAACCACTGTCGGCGCTGACGCTGCAGACCCTGGTGTCCGGCCTGTTCGGCGTGCGCGCGCAGCTATTGCAGTTCGCCGGCCAGTGGCTGGCGGTGCCGCTGGCGGAGCAGAGCCAGTTGGGCGGCAACAACAGCGAGCTGGGGCTGTCGCTGTTTGCCGGCGACCGGCAGTGGGATCGCCAGACCCGGTTGCAGCTGAAGCTGTGCGGCCTGCGCCGCGCGCAGTTCGATGCCTTGCTGCCGGGTGGCAGCGGCGCACAGGCGCTGCAGGCGCTGCTGCAGTACGCGGTAGGCCACCAGCTGGCGGTGGACGTGTGCCTGGAGCTGGACAAACGCGATGTGCCGCCGGCGCGGCTGGACACTGAGCAGCCACTACGGCTGGGCGCCAGCAGCTGGCTGGGGCCGCAGCAGCAGGACCCGGACGATGTGCGCTACGCATTGCTGCATTAGCAGCGCTTCCTTTTTCCTTACCCGGATGGACTCATTATGTCGGTACCTTTGAAATCCCTGATCGAGCGCCTGACTCCGCCGGCGCGCCACTGCGTGGAGCAGGCGGCCAGCCGGGCGCTGGCGCGCACCCATTTCGACATCGAAATTGAGCATGTGCTGCTGACCATGCTGGACCAGAGCGACAACGCCGCCATCGCCGCGCTGCTGGCCGCTGGCGCCGACCTGCCCACGCTGCAGCAGGGGCTGGAGCGGGAGCTGGATGGCTTCCGCAGTGGCAACAGCCGCAACCCGGTGCTGTCCGCCTGGCTGCCCAAATGGCTGGAAAAAGCCTGGCTGCTGGCCAGCGCGGAGTTCGGCCAGGACAGCGTTTCCACCCTGGACCTGCTGCTGGCGCTGCTGCGTGACGACAGCCTGCGCCCGGCGGTGCAGAGCGGTTGCCCGGCGCTGCTGCAGCTGGATGCCGGCCGCTTGCTGCCGGCCTATGCCGCGCTGCGCCAGCACGGCGGCGAAGGTGCCACCGCAGCGGCTGCGGCCAACTCCGCACCCGCCGAGGCGCCCCGGGCGGCGCGCGGCGGCGCCGCGCTGGACAAATACACCATCGACCTCACCGCCCAGGCGCGCGCCGGCAAGATCGACCCGGTGCTGGGCCGTGATGTCGAAATCCGCCAGATGATAGACATCCTGATGCGCCGCCGGCAGAACAACCCCATCCTCACCGGCGAGCCCGGCGTGGGCAAGACCGCGGTGGTGGAAGGGCTGGCGCGCAAGATCGTGCATGGCGAGGTGCCGCCGGTGCTTGCCGGCGTCACGCTGCGCACGCTGGATCTGGGCCTGCTGCAGGCCGGCGCCAGCGTCAAGGGCGAGTTCGAGAACCGCCTGCGCCAGGTCATCGACGAGGTGAAGGCCTGCCCGGTGCCCATCATCCTGTTCATCGACGAGGCGCACACCCTGATCGGCGCCGGCGGCGCGGCGGGGCAGAACGATGCGGCCAACCTGCTCAAGCCGGCACTGGCGCGCGGCGAGCTGCGCACCATCGCCGCCACCACCTGGGCGGAGTACAAGAAGTACTTCGAGAAGGACGCCGCGCTGGCGCGCCGCTTCCAGGTGGTGAAGGTGGAGGAGCCGGCACCGGAGATCGCGGTGCAGATGGTGCGCGGCCTGGCGCAGGCCATGGCCGAGCATCACCAGGTGGAGATACTGGAAGAAGCGGTGGCGGCGGCGGTGCACCTGTCCAGCCGCTACATCACCGGCCGCCAGCTGCCGGACAAGGCCATCAGCGTGCTGGACACCGCCTGCGCCCGCGTGGCGTTGTCGCGCGCCGGCAAGCCGGGGCCGATCGAAGACGTGGCGGTGCTGATCGCCAACGTGGAGCGCGAGATCGCCGCGCTGCAGCGCGAGGAAGGCCACGCCGAGCGCATCGGCGAGCTGGAAACCCGCCGCGTGCAGCTGCAGGACGACCTGGCGCAGCTGAATACCGCCTGGCAGGCGCAGCAGCAGCTGGTGGCCGAGATCGACGCCACCCGCCAGCAGCCGGCCGAAAGCCGCGCCGGCAAGGGCCGCAAGCCCGGCCCGCTGCAGAGCAAGCGCCGCGCGCTGCGCGATCTGCAGCAGACACAGCCGCTGGCGTTCGAGTGCGTGGACGAAAGCGTGATCGCCGACGTGATTTCCGGCTGGACCGGCATTCCGCTGGGGCGCATGGTCAGCAACGAGCTGGCGCAGGTGCAGCAGCTGGCGCGCCTGCTGGGCGAACGGGTGATCGGCCAGGATCACGCGCTGCGGCAGATTGCCGAGCGGGTGCAGATTGCCAAGGCCGGGCTGGAAGACCCGGGCAAACCCAAGGGCGTGTTCCTGCTGGTGGGGCCGTCCGGCGTGGGCAAGACCGAAACCGCGCTGGCGCTGGCCGAGGCGCTGTATGGCGGCGAGCGCAATCTGGTCACCATCAATATGTCGGAATACCAGGAAGCGCACAGCGTCTCCGGCCTGAAAGGCTCGCCGCCGGGCTATGTCGGCTACGGCGAGGGCGGCGTGCTGACCGAGGCGGTGCGGCGCAAGCCTTACTCCGTGGTGCTGCTGGACGAAGTGGAAAAAGCGCATCCGGACGTGCTGGAGCTGTTCTTCCAGGTATTCGACAAGGGTGTGTTGGAGGACAGCGAAGGCCGCGAGGTGGACTTCAAGAACACCATCATCCTGCTCACCTCCAACGCCGGCACCGAGCTGGTGATGCGCGCCTGCGAGCATGGCGTGACGGTGGAAGGCGAAACCCGCGACCCCGATGCGGAAGACCTGGTGGAAGTGTTGCGGCCAACCCTGCAGCAGGTGTTCAAGCCGGCCTTCCTTGGCCGCCTGAGCATCGTGCCCTATTTCCCGATCAGCGACGACGTGCTGCATGCCATTGTGCAGCTGAAGCTGGAGCGCATCCGCCAGCGCATTGCCAGCAATCACGGCGCGCAGGTGGAGTTTCCGGACGAGCTGGCCGCCGCCATGGCCGCGCGCTGCCTGGACGTGGACAGCGGCGCGCGCAATGCCGACGCCATCCTCACCCGCACCCTGCTGGCGCAGATCTCCAGCGACCTGCTGGCACGCATGGCCAGCGGCAAGCCAGTGAAGAAGATTGCCGTGGCGCTGAAGGGCGAGGCACTCAAGGTGCGCGTGAGCTAAGGGGGCGGGCACCATGTTGAAACTGCTGGCCCTGCTGGGCCTGTCCACCACGCTGTGGTGGGCGGCGTTGTGGCTGCTGATCCCGGTGCACTGGCAACAGCTCAGCCCCACCGTGATGCTGCTGCTGCACCTGCTGCCGCCGCTGTTGCTCACCGCGCTGGTGCAACTGTGGCGCCAGCGCCAGGCGCGGCGGGAACAGGCCGCCGCCCAGGCGCAGGCCGATGCCGAAGCTGCCGAGCAGCAGACCCGCCGCGACGAAGCGCGCGAGCGCCACCACAGCGAGCTGCGTGAACGGCAGCAGGTGCTGCACTGCCGCTGGCTGTGGGTGCAGGCGCTGCCGCAGCGCGACGAGCCGGCCTGGCTGGACGAGCTGCCGGAGGCCTGCGCCTGGCAAGCACTGACTGAAGATGAACTGGAGGCCGGTTCGCCGCTGGATAGTCTGCAGCAGGTGGCGGAGGAGGGATTGGCGGCGCTGTACGAGGAACTGCCGGGGGCCGCCGCGCTGCCGCTGTTGCTGGAAGTGCTGCCGGGTACCGGCGGCATGGAGCAGGTTGGCCGCATCAAGCAATGGCAGCAGCAAGCCTGGCAACAGCAGCAGGGCGATGCGCCGCAACCGGCCAGCGACTGCCGCTTCCTGCCCGGCAGCGGCACGGTGGCCGACCGTGTACAGCAGTTCCTGGCACAGGATCCGGAGCTGCCGGGCGCGGTGCTGCTGGCGCTGGATGCGCCGCGCGCGGCATGGAGCCCGGACGACGAAGCCGACGACGCCACCCGCCAGCAATGGCGCGAACAGGGCCGCCCGGGGGCGGCGGTAGTGCTGCTGCTGTTCCTGCGCGCCGGCCTTGCCGCGCCGGCCAGCGATGCCCAGGCCGCCGCCGATCCTTATCAGCCGTACTGGGAACGCGACCCGGCCAGCGTCAATGCCGGCTGGGGCCGGGTGCCGGCCGGTGCGCAGCAAGGGTTGGCCGCATTGCCGCTGCTGGCCTGCCTGGCGCAGTCCGGGCAGGGCACGCTGGGCCGCCCGGGCACGCTGCAACTCACCCGCCAGCTGCAGCCGCTGCTGGACAACGCGCTGGTGAACGCCGCGCTGCTGGACTACCCGTTCAGCGCCGAAGACGCCGACCCGCAGCGCAACCAGGCCGACAGCGTGGCCTGGCTGGTGCACAACGGCGGCGACGTCGACGCGGGCGGCGTGCGCATGGCGGCCATCGGCAGCAACCTCACCCGCCACCAGATCGGGCTGGACCCGGTGGACGAGGCCAGCAACCTGGTACGCGAGTGGGGCCATGTCGGCGCCGCCGCGCCGGCGTTGCTTACCGCGCTGACGGTTACCCACTGTGCCCGGCTGGCCGCGCCGGCGGTACTGGCGCAGTTCCAGCAAGATCACGCCGCGCTGTCCCTGGCGCGGCCGGCCTGAAGGAGCACCATATGAAACGAGTGATTCGACTGGGCGACCCCACCAGCCACGGCGGCCAGGTGGTCAGCGCCGCATCCACCACCACGCTGTTCGGCAAGCAGGTAGCGCTGCTGGGCGACAAGGTGACCTGCCCGCAGCAGGGCCACGTCAACTGCACCATCGTCGAAGGCGACGGCAGCTGGCTGGTAGGCGGCAAGCCGGTGGCGCTGGAGGGGCACAAGGTCAGCTGCGGTGCCGCGCTGATTTCCACCATGCCGGAAGTGGGCAAGGGCTAGCCCGCCACCGCAACAATACTAGGTAGAAAAAATGACACTGGAACAACTTCTGGCCCCGATCGCGGGGCCGCAGGCGGCTGGCGAGGACATGAGCTATTCGGCGCTGTTCGACCAGATCCGCGAGGCGCGCCGCAGCGACGACCCGTCGCTGGCGCAGGGCGACTGGGAGCAGACACTGAAACTGGCCGAATGGCCCAGGGTGGTCAGGCTGAGCGAACAGGCGCTGATCGAACACAGCAAGGATCTGCAGCTGCTGGTGTGGTACGCCGAGGCGCAGGTAAAAATAGGGGGCCTGGCCGGCCTGCAGCTGGCACTGGCGGCGCTGGGTGGCTGGCTGCAGCAGTACTGGGACAGCGGCTACCCGGAGCTGGACCCGCACGACCTGGACGAGCGGCTGGGCAAGCTGGAATGGCTCAATCTGCAGCTGGGGCAGGCGATACGCGAACTGCCGCTGACGCGGCCGGAGTTCGGCGGCTACAGCTGGCTGCAGTGGCAGCAGTCGCGCGAAGTGGAGAACCTGGGGCTGAAGAACCCGGACGCGCGCGAGGCAGCCATTGCCGAAGGCAAGCTGGCTGGTGACATCTTCGACAAGGCCGCACAGCAGTCGGGCGCCGCCTGGTTCCAGCAATGCATGGAACAACTGGTGGCGGTGCTGCAAGCCTACGAGGCGCTGGATGAGGCCATCGTGCAGCGTTTTGGCGAGCAGGCCCCCAGCCTGGCCGAACTGCGCAATGCCATCTATGCCTGCCAGGATCTGGTACTGCGCTACCGTCAGCAACTGGGCGGCGGCCCGGCCGGCAGTACGCCGCCTGCCACTACCGTAACCGAGGAGAAGCCCGTGAATCAGCCCGCTCCCAGCCCCGCCCCCGTGGCCGCCCCGGCCGTGGTGTTCAACGGCAGCATCGCCAACCGCCAGCAGGCGGTACAGATGCTCACCGAGGTGGCGCGCTACTTCCGCCACAACGAGCCGCACAGCCCGGTATCGCTGCTGGCGGAGCGTGCCGCGCGCTGGGCGGAAATGAGCCTGGAGGAATGGCTGCAGCACGTGGTGAAGGACGATTCCACCCTGCGCCAGCTGCAGGAGTTGCTGGACGTGAAGCAATGATGAGCGCTGAGGGGTGCAGCCGGGTCGACCCCAAGCTTGATGGTTGGCCGTAGTGATTGCTAATAATCCGTTATTTTTCAGATGCTTTTGCACATTACATTGCACTTCTCAATTGCCCTGAATTTTCTGTTTTGCCCTGTTATTCCTGCTCAGAGTGCTGAATATGATGAGCGTAGGGTAAGCCAAAAATACAAATAACTGGTTTTGCAATATTTGTATTTTTATATTGTTTTGTTTTTTGTATTGAGTGATCGTTTCATGGTGCTGGGTGGTTAGGTAATTTTTTTATTGAATAAGGTGTTAAAGCTAGGGTGGCTGACTTTGTGTTTGTTGTCATTTTTATAATTTTGTGAATTTAAAATGAAGTTTTAATAGTAGATGTTTCATATGTTTTCAAGGCAATTTTCTATATTGATTGTCAAGACAAGAAGGCTTTCATGAGAAAAATTTTTATTTCCGGAGGGGCGCAGATGCCCTACCGCTTTCCTATGATCCCTAGTAGTGCGGTGATGCTAATTTTCTTTGCTTTTTTGGGGGTGTCTCCTGCGGTTTCATCTCCTACATCACCGACTACAGCGACTGCATGTAATTGCACGGAACTCTATCGTGAGTACACGCGAGCGCCGACAGACGATGTCCGAGCCCTATTTCAAGCGGCTGCAGATGGAGATGAGGTGCGCTTTACCGAGTTGATTAGCCGGGTTCCGGATATCGCTCTGTATGCGGTCAACGGGAAACCCTTGCTGGATGTACTGCTGTCGCCTGCAGCCAAACTGTTTCACCCCAATGAGCACTGGTATGACTGGTGGGATTTACCGAAAGCGAGAACACAGGAAATAGTGGCCATGCACGCCGCCATGTTGCCTGCCAAGACACGGATGCTGGCGCTGGCACTACAACATGGTGTCAGCGTGCGGGATACCACCTACCAGGCGCGTCGGTTGCCTCTGCATGCGGCCATTGTCTGGGGATCACCAGAGATGGTGGGCCTGTTGCTGTCCCACGGTGCCGATGTCAATCAGGCTGGGGCCAGCGGGCAGGCGGCGCTTGAAGTTGCCCTTGATCCTGAGTTTTCCCGGCAGGGAAATTTTTGGCCAACGTTTGTCACGCCGGAAAATCGCAGTGTGATGATTGGCATGTTGCTCAAAGCGGGAGCGCAGCGCCCGTTCACCGAGCTTGATACTGGTCGCCTGGAGAAAAAGCGCATCGAGGCGGATTACCGACTGTGGCCAGCGGTAGCTGCAATGACACGCGGCGAGGAGGTTATGCAGCAGTTGTTGGTGCTTGGTACCCGCCCGGCTACCGAGGAAGGGTCGGACTCGGCACTGGTGAAAGCTGCGCGCACAGGCAATTTGGGAGGGGTACGCTGGCTTAAGCAGAATATGCCTAGGATGATCAACATCTCGCGCCGGATCGCGGGAGGCTGGAAGAACGAACCTTACGATCTTTGGTCGGGTGCCGCCAGCTGGGCCTTATATCCGTACACAAGATTTGGTGCGCCTGGTGCGAGCAGGGACGAAATCCTGTCTCAGTTGATTACCCAGGATACGCCTTGGCTCCAGACCAATGAATTGTCGTCCCGTAAATGGGACAGCTTCGGTAATGGTGACCCTTCGCCGCCACAGGCTGGCCAGACGCTGCTGCACCATCTTGTCCATACTGGCGCCGAGGAGTGGGTAACGCGAGCCGTGCGCATGGGGGCTCCCGTCGATGGTGCGCCTGACAACAGTAGAACGCCACTGGTGCAGGCTGTTCAGGATGGCAATATCGCGATGGTTCGGCGCTTGCTGCACTTGGGAGCGAACCCACTAGGCAGTGAGCTGGAAAAGTCTCCGCTGTTTGAAATCGTCAAGCCCTTGTGGCGCCCGCACGTGCCTACGGAGGAAGAGGCAGAGCGACAAGATGAAATCCGGCAGAGCATGCTCGAGCTAATGTTGGCTGCGTTGACGCCCGAGCAGAAAGCGCTACTCGCCGAGCCGGCAAGCTCCCCTTTGTCAGCTGTTCTCGACGGGCCACGTGAGCCGCAAGGTGGGCTGGTACGTGTGCTGCTCGCTGCTGGATTGCCTTTGCCTCCAGTGAACGGAAACAGCATCGTAGCGATCATGCGCTCCGAAGATCCTAACCTCGTGCAGGTTTTGCTCGATCATGGTTTGCGCGTGCATGAAGTAGAGGGGACGTATCGTCCGGTACTGGTTGAGGCGCTGGGGCAAAATGACCTGATTCTGCGCCTGCTTGAGGCCGGGGCGAACCCGAACTTGCCCGATCAGAGAGGTATGAGTGCCGTTGCCTGGGCGGTTCTCCGTGGTGATGTCGCTGCGCTGGATCTGTTGCTTGCCAAGGGCGGGCGGCTTGAGTCCGCGGTACAGGGAAAGCCGCTGGATGCGCTGCATGAGTTGGCGTTTGCCTCCAGAAGTGACGCTATGCTGGCTCGCCTGGGTCTGCAGGAGGCGGATCTGGCGCCGCTATGCTTTGCAGACAAGTGGGATCTTATTGCTATTGCATTGGATAGTACTGATAGCTATTGGGGCAAGCTATTGCAGCGTGGGTTTGGCAAGGCGTCAGGCCCTGGCTGCTCCAAGCAGCCTAGTAGCGAGCGCTTAATCGATGCCTTGTTGTCGGAGCCTGAAGGATACGAGGCGGGGTGGAGTGGTGAACGTCTGACCAAGCGTTTGGCCGCGCTGGCGAAAGTAGCACGGCCTACCCCGCAGGCAGGGCAGGCGCTAATGGCATCAGCGTTTGCCGCCGGTCGACAAGATGTTGTTTCCGCTCTGAAAGGCATTGGCGTTGCTGTGCCGGTGACTACACGGCAAAAAGCCGCAACGGCCACACTAACGGCGGCCGAGTGGGCCGCCATGCGCAAACTGGCCGGGAATTACTATCTGCGCGGTGTGACAGAAGTGGGCTCACAGCTGCGCTTGAATGCTGACGCCAGCTTTTCATTCATGCTGGCATATGGTGCGCTAGATCAGGCCGCCAGTGGGCAATGGCGCTTGCAGGGCGGTGAAGTGCAATTCCAGTCACCAGACAGCGCTGAGTCGCCAGATTGGCAGCCTTACCAACGGGGGAAAACCTCTAGTGTGGACAGCACTGTGTTGGCCAGTCAGCTCCGGGTACAGGTGCGCTATCGCAAGCGCCCGATTGACGGGGTGACGGTAACTGGGTTTGGCTGTCAGGCACCACAACGGGCTGGAGGGAAAACCAGCTCAGGGGTATGGCAAGGGCAAATCAGTGGTCGGCTATGTCAGATTGTGCTGCGTCACCCAAGCATCCAGCGCGGACGGGCCTACGTTTACGAAGTGCCGCCTAGTGAGCGTACCGCAGATGTGCGTGATTTTGTTTTTGAAGCCGAGCCAGGCAAGCAGGACACCACTCAGCCGTTCAATGTGCGGATGCAGTATGTGAATGGTGCGCTGGTTTGGTTGAACAAAGGCCGGCACTGGGAGTATTTCAAAGAGTGAGTTTGGGCAGGATTGCCTACAGGAGCCGGGGCAGTCCAACAAACATATCAAACTGTCTGGCGTAGTGCGCCCACACGGTGTAGCTGGACCATTTTTGCAGCAACCAGAACAGGCGGCGGCGGTTGTGTTGCAGATTCATCTTGCGGTTTCCTTCTGTTTGCCCTGATTGCAGGTGCGGCGGTGCCGCAGACAGTCGCTGCACACGACGCAGTTTCTGGCAAAAGGCGGCGACGCTCGCAAACAGGGAGAGAGGCATTGCGGCCAACCTTTACTCCGCCTCGCGGTACCAGATGGTGGCGCCGTAGCTGCTGTCCGGGAAATCCGGCATTCGTTCGCCCTGGGCAAAGGCACGACGGCCGTCGGGTTTGGCCGGCGTCCACCAGGTGCCGGCCTGCGGGCAGGGGTGACCCGCTTCGCAACGGCCGGATGATGGTATGGGAGGCGCCATGCCTTGCGCTGCAACAGGCTCTTGCGGCGTGATGACGGGGTTGAAGTAGAAAGATTCGTCCGGAATCACGCCATCGAGGTAGCGGGTGTCCTCCCACACCAGGCGCCAGGTGGCGGGCAACACATACTGCTTGCCGGGATTGGGGTCCTGGCTGAACTTCTCAAAATCTTTGATCCACGGTGCGACCGCGCCTTTGACGAAATAGTTGAGACAGTCGGTCTCGCCTGGCGCGCGATGTGGCAGTACTAGTTCCCAGATGCCATCGTTGGGGATGCATTCGCCGCTTTCAACGAGAATATTGGTGGAAGGGGGGGGCTCGGGCGTGGGTTCGGGCCAGGGGCCAACCTCTTGAATCATCCCCTGAAAATAGCTTTCAGGAAGACATTCAGAATTTCGATATGCGACAGGATGCCAATTGGCATAGGTTGGGCGGGACTCATAAACGAATTCGGCGCCTTGCAGTATCGCCGCCTCCTTCAGCAGGCGCAGCTGTTCCAGCCGCTTAGTCCACACCGTATAGAGTGGTACGCCACGTTCGCCACCGTCGTATTTGTTGATTTCAGCGGAGGTAACACCTTCCATTGCCCTAAAAGAGGCCCCCTCTGCCTCCCCCAGATAGCCGTCCTCGCGTTCGCGCCATACCGAGCGGTCGCCTTTTGCCAGAGCGGCCAGACCTTTCGGGTACAGATCCTGCGCCAGGTAGGCAAAGCGCACATTGTATTCGGGCGGGCGTTCACCGTCCGGCCAGGTGGCCAATGCCTCTTCGTAGGCCTTGACGAAGACGTCGAACTGCTTGGCGTAGTGCGCCCACACGGTGTAGCTGGACCATTTCTGCAGCAGCCAGAACAGGCGGCGGCGGTTGTGTTGCAGATTCATCTTGCGGTTTCCTTCTGTTTGCCCTGATTGCCGGCGCGGGCGGCCGCAACGGGGGCGCTATTGCTGACCTTGGATTTGATTTCGTCGGTTTCCAGCTGGCGGGTAATGGCGTGGCGCGACAGGTCTTCGCCACCTTCGGCGTAGCCGTACTTGCCCTCGACCTCGGTCCAGCTGGTTTTCCTGACCTCGATCCTGACGCCCATCACCTCACCACTGCCCAGCTTGCCGGCCTTGGCGGCCTCGCCCAGCTCGGTGATTTTTGTCGCCAGCGTGGCAGGCAGGTCGTTCATGCCGACCTGCTTGCCGCCTCCTGCCAGAAACTGGTTCTTGATCTTGTCGCCAAACTGTTCGGCGATGCTGCCGTGCCAGCCCTTGAGCGCCTGCATCAGTTCCGGCTCATGCTGGATGCGGGCCAGCGGCGGAAAGGTGACGAGGACAATCAGGCCGTTGGCGTTCCACTCGTCCAGCACCGCCGCCATCTCGCGCCACGCCTTGGCATTCTGCGGGATGGCGCCGGCACCCCAGAAGTAGCCCCCGGCATTGGATGGCCCGGCCAGCTTGCCGCCGGGACCAAAGGCGCGGTAAATGGTCTGGCCGGCAAACTGCTCTGGCCCCCAGGCAGCAATCTTGCCGCTGAAGGTGCACAGCGAGTTGTAGTACTTGGTTTTCCCGTGACCGGGTAATTCAACCTGTTTACGCAACAAATCCGGCCAGCCTTCGGCAATCTTGCTTCGGTCGAACCAGTCGGCAAGCTGCTTTTGCACGTCGGGATCGGTCAACTTCCCCGACAGCAAATTCTGCGGCCACTTACCCGCCTTGATGGCGGCTCGTACTTCATTGCGTAACATCAGGGCTTCGGCTTCGCGGGTTAAGTTTTTTTGGCCAGTAGCCAGGGTATGAACCTCTCCCTGATACACCAGCTCTTGCAGCACCTTTAGTTTGGCATTCAATTCCTTGAGTGCCTGCGGGATCATCTTTCCGCCAAGGTCACGAAGCGTCAGTAGCCCCGTTTGCACACGCTGCAGCTTGGTGCGCATATCGCCTGACAACAATTGTCCAATCCGTGATTTGAGCACTTCGCTTATCGTGTCGGCGATGCTGGTGCAGAAATCGGTGAATTTGCCGATCAGCTCATTCTGATATTTGAGTACGTCCAGTTGTTTCAGCCATTTTACGGCGTTGCCACGGCCCATACGGTTTAGAAACTGAATAGTCTCTGTAAGTACCTTGCTATTTTCGGCTGCATTTTTCCCCACTTTCAAAGCCAGACGGCCAACGCCCTTGATCACTCCACCTGCTACAGGGATCAGGGCAAAGAGCAGGATTACTAGCAATACCCATTCGAAGACTTGTTCTCGGCGTTGCGGTTCGTTGCACAAACGGATGGTTACTGCGATTAAGTCCCGTACGGCGGTGGCGTCACCAACTAAAGGGATCATGCCAATTACGGCATCCACGATGATTTGTGATGTTGTTTGCCGTTCGTTGAAAGCGCCTTGCGCCGTGCCCCAAATCCAGTCGCTGGTTTCTGCTGCGATGCTCTTAATTTCGGCCAAGCTTATTTCTGCCATCTCAGGCTCCTCCATGCTTGGCGATCAGTTTTTGGATGTCGCCTTCAGATAGCTTGGATTTGTACTCAGGATTAGGTTGTTGATCCTTACGTTTGTATGATCTTGGATCAGGTCCAAATACCACCCGAGCTGCGCCTGGGGGCACTTCATTCAGATGCGCTTGTCCGTCAGCATCGAGCACTCCCTTACGGACACTGCCATCCGCAAAGGTGGCCGTGTATGCCGCTCCTGGCAGGGGTTCTTCGTCGTGGTATTCACGTTTGATATGTAATTGTGTTTGTCCTACAGGGAGGGTGGGTGGGGCTATTTTCATACTTGCCGGTCCGCTCAACGCATGCTCCGCCCCCTTCACGCTTACCGTGCCGGGGCAGTGGATGTCGATGTTGCCGCCGGAGAGCTTGATGTAGCCGCCGCCGCTGGTGAGCAGGATGTCCTGTTTGGCGCTGATCACCACCTTGCCTTTGCAGGAGGTAATGGTGACGTCCTTATCCGCCGTCAGTTCCATGGCGTCGCTCTGCGCTTGCAGCTGCACCTTGCCCTTGGCGGCGATCAGTTTCAGCGTGACCCGGTCTTTCACCCCGGCCACGAATAGGCTGATGTGCTGACCGACGTTGTGCAGCCAGCGTCGGCCGCTGGTCTGGTTGAGGTCGCGCTGCGCCACCTGGTCGATATTCGTGCCTGCGGCCAACGTTAAGGCGTTGTCGGTCGATGCGACTAATCCAGCTGGCGCGGACAGGATCAGCAGCGGCTGCTGGCCGGCTTGAGCCAATCCCTCGCCTTTGGTGGCGGTCTTGCCGTCCTGGTCGGTGT
>NZ_JBHRXN010000006.1:108897-128355 GCF_042648525.1 Vogesella facilis | reverse complement strand
CCGTGGCCGAGGGCAGCGATGCGGTGTTCAGCGTCGACATCAGCGGCGCCGCCGCCGGCAGCAGCGTCACCCTGACGCTGGCACCGTCCGGTACCTACCAGGCCACCGAAGGCACTGACTACAAGGTCACCACCTTCCAGTACAGCTTCAACGGCACCGACTGGTTCAGTGCCACCGAAGGCGCCAGCATCAGCGTGCCGGCCGGTAGCAGCAGCCTGCAGGTGAAGACCGATACCTTCAACGACACCATCGACGAGCAGAACGAGACCTTCACCCTTACCGCGGTGCTGAGCAGCCTGGGCAGCAACTACAGCGACAATGGCGTTGGCACCATCACCGATAACGACACCCCGGCCATCCAGGTGAACGATATTTCGGTGAATGAAGGGGATATGGCGACCTTTACCGTCGACATCAGCAGTGCCGCCAGCGGCAGTACTGTCTCCCTGACCCTCGCGCCGTCCGGTACCTACCCGGCCACCGAAGGCACTGACTACAAGGTCACCACCTTCCAGTACAGCTTCAACGGCACCGACTGGTTCAGCACCACCGAAGGCGCCAGCATCAGCGTACCGGCCGGCAGCAGCACCATGCAGGTACGGACCGACACCTACAACGACTCGACCTACGAGAACAACGAGACCTTCACGCTGTCGGCAACCCTTAACAGCCTTGGCACCAATTACAGCGACAGTGGCACTGCCACCATCGTCGACAACGACTTCAAGCCGCCGGTGCTGTATGCCGATGGTGGCGCCTGGCAGATGAACCTGTCGTCTGATCACACCAAGTACGACATGCGTGCCAAATCAGGCGACATCACCCTGTTTGCCAACCGCACCATCCACTGGGATATCTGGGTAGACAATGTCGCCGCTGCCGGGCTGATCCTGAGCGCCACCTCGGTGCCGACCGGTACCAGCTACTACTACGAGAAGCTGTACACCGCCAACGGTGACACCCTGTTCCGTTTCTATCTGACCGCCGGCAATGCCGACGTGGTGATGAGCCAGAACAGTGCCAGCGGCCAGTTCGAGATCAACCTGTCCGGCGCCACCATCACCAGCAGCACCAACGTGCACATCATCAACTCCGACGAGTACGTGCTGCCGCACAGCAATTATCCCGACAACTACGCCACCAGCTTCGACACCGGCACGGCCAGCAGCGGCGACAACCGCGACTGGCTCAGCAGCGACACCAACGGCGGCGAGCTGGCGCTGGGCAGTGCCAGCCAGACCGGGCAGACGGTCGACTCCCTGGCCGGCAATGACATGACCTACGGCACTCTCGGTAACGACACCCTGAGCGGCGGTACCGGCGACGACTTTATCGACGGTCGCTCCGGCAACGACACCATCCACGGTAATGATGGCAACGATGTGCTGATGGGCGGGCTGGGTGACGACACCATCTACGGTGATGCCGGCAACGACACCATCTACGGCGGCTTCGGCAACGACACCCTGATTGGCGGCGCCGGTTCGGACACCTTCAAGTGGGCACTGGGCGACCAGGGCCAGGCAGGGGCGCCGACCATCGACACCATCAAGGACTTCCAGACTGGTGCCGGCGGCGATGTGCTGGACCTGAAGGATTTGCTGCGCGGCGAAAATAGCGGCAACCTGACCAACTACCTGCACTTCACCAGTGACGGCACCAACACCGTGGTTCAGGTCAGCAGTGCCGGCCAGTTCAACGGCAGCAACTACGATGCCACAGCCGACCAACGCATCGTGCTGGAAGGGGTAAACCTGACTGGAGGCGATGCCGCCATCATCGATCAACTGAAAAACAACAACAACCTGAAGACCGACTAAGACGGTCGTGGCATGACAAAGAGCCGGCAGCTGCCGGCTCTTTTTTTTGTCTGCGGCGTGTATCTCGCCCAAAGGTTGGCCGCAAAGCTTGCGGCCAACCTTTGGGCTTATTGTCGCAGCGGCGCGCTGCTGCCGCGTGGCACCAGCTTGCCCTGCAGCACCACGTGGCGGTGGCTGCGTGCCGGGTCTTCCAGCCGCGCCAGCAGCATGGCCATGGCGCTGCGGCCGATTTCGTCCACCGGCTGCTCGATTACCGTCAGGCCGGGGTCGATCAGCCCGGTCCAGACTTCATTGTCGAAACCGGCCAACGCCAGATCATGCGGCAGGCACAGCCCGGCGGCCTTGATGGCGCGCACCGCGCCCAGCATAAAGATGCCGTTGCTGATCAGCAGCGCGCGCGGCCGGTCCGGCTCCGCCAGCCAGGCGCTTACCGCCGCCTCGGCCGCCTCCACGCTGGGGGGAACGAAGCGCGCCGGCGCCGGCAGGCCGGCATGATCCAGCGCGGCCACAAAGCCGGCGTGGCGCTCGGCGCCGGTGCTGCTGGTATTGCCAAACAGGCCGCCGATATCGCGGTAACCGGCGGCCAGCAGGTGCTCCACCAACTGCGCGGCGGCGCGGCGGTTGTCCAGCACCACCGCATCGCCGTCGCCCTGCGCCGGGGTGCGGTCGATCATCACCACCGGAAAACCCAGCGACTCGGTATCCAGCGCCGCGGCGCTGTGGCGGGTGGGCGCCAGGATCACCCCGGTGACGCGCTCCTCGCGCATCAGCTTCAGGTACATGGCCTCTTTTTCCGGGTCTTCGTCGGTGTTGCATAGGATGACGCGCATCCCGTTTCGATAGGCTTCGTCCTCTACTGCGCGGCTAACGGCGGTAAAAAACGGGTTGCGGATATCCGACACGATCAATCCTATAGTGTCGGTGTGCTGCGAACGCAGGCGCCGCGCCGCCAGGTTGGGGCGGTAGTCCAGCTTGGCCATCGCCGCCTCTACCCGCTTGCGCACCTTGTCGCTCACCGGGCCGTTGCACAGCACGCGGGATACCGTGGAAACCGACACGCCGGCCAGTTCCGCCACATCCTTGATTTTTGCCATCCGCTTTCTCCGGTATCGATTGCAACGCCCATGAGCGTGGTCCGTTGCGTTATTGGCCAAGATGTTACACCGAAAATGAAATCCTTATTGACACAAAAATTGGTATCGATTTCAATGCACGCAAACAAAGACAGACACAGGAGACCTCACCATGTCCAGCACGCTGATCCGCCCCGAACTGGTACGCCTTGGTGCCAGCCCCACCAGCAAGGCCCAAGCCATCAGGGAAGCCGGCCAATTGCTGGCTGCCGCCGGCCATATCGACCCGGCCTATGTAGACAGCCTGCTGGCGCGTGAGAACGTTGCCAACACCTACCTGGGGCATGGCGTGGCCATTCCCCACGGCATGATCGAACACCGCCACCTGATCCGCAGCACCGCCATTGCCGTGCTGCAGGTGCCGGGCGGCATCGAATGGAACCCGGGCCAGACCGTGCACCTGGTATTCGCCATTGCCGCCCAGTCCGACGAACACCTGGCGCTGCTGCGCCGCCTCACCCGCCTGCTGCAGGACGAAGCCGCGCTGGGCCGCCTGTTCGACACCCCGCACCCGGCCGACCTGCTGGCCGCGCTGGAACAGCAGGCACCGGCCGCCGAGCCGGCGGAAGCAATCGCCGACTTCGCCCACGGTTTCGACTGGGTGATGGACTACCCCAACGGCCTTCACGCCCGCCCGGCACAACAGTGGGTGGAAACCGCCCGCCGCTTTGCGGCCAACGTACGGGTGCGCAAGGGAGAAGAAAGCGGCGACGGCAAGAACCTGATCGCCCTGCTGCAGCTGGGCATCGCCCACGGCGAAACCCTGCACGTGTCCGCCGAGGGCCCGGACGCCGAGGCACTGCTGTCCGCGCTGCAGGCCGTGATGAGCGGCCTCACCGCCGGCGAGCAGGAACAGGCCGACAAGGCCGCCAAACAACAACAGGCGCAGGCCGGCCGCGCGCAGTGGCAGCCGGCCGGCAAGCCGCTGGCGCTGGACGGCATTGCCGCCAGCCCGGGCCTGGCCATCGGCCAGCTGCGCGTGCTCAAGCCGGCGGTGCTGGAGGTGCCGGATCACCCGGTACTGCTGGGCAGCGGCGGTGACCAGCTGGATGCCGCGCTGGCCGCCACCCGGCTGGAACTGCAGGACCTGGCCGCCGCCACCGGCAAGCGCATGGGCGCCACCGAGGCCGGCATCTTCCGCGCCCAGGCCGAACTGCTGAACGACACCGACCTGATCACCCTCACCTGCCAGCTGATGGTGGAAGGCCACGGCGTGGCCTGGGCCTGGCACCAGGCAGTGAGCCGCCTGGCCGAGCGCCTGGCCGCGCTAGGCAACCCGCTGCTGGCCGCGCGCGCCGCCGACCTGCGCGACGTGGGCCTGCGCGTGCTGGACCAGCTGGCACCGGAACTGGGTGCACGCCGCAAGCCGCTGGATGAAGGCAGCAACCTGATCATCGCCGCCGCCGACCTCACCCCGTCCGACACCGCCGCGCTGGACCCGCAACGCATCATCGGCCTGTGCACCGCGCAGGGCGGCCCGTCCTCGCACACCGCCATCATCGCCCGCACCGTGGGCCTGCCGGCGCTGGTGGCGCTGGGTGCCTCGCTGCTGGATCTGCCGGATGGCGCCACCGCCATCATCGACGGCGACAGCGGCCGCCTGTACCTGAACGCCGACGAAGCCGACCTCGCCAGCGCCCGCCAGTGGATGGCCCGCCAGCAGGAAGCTGCACGCAAGGCCGCCGCCGCTGCCATGGCGCCGGCCGCCACCCAGGACGGCAAGCGCATCGAAGTCGCGGCCAACGCCAACCATCCGGATCAGGCCGCCGCCGCAGTGAAGGCCGGCGCCGAGGGCGTGGGCCTGATGCGCACCGAATTCCTGTTCCTGGAGCGCGACAGCGCGCCCAGCGAAGACGAGCAGTACCAGAGCTACCGCGGCATGCTGGACGCGCTGCAGGGCAAGCCGCTGATCGTGCGCACCCTGGATATCGGCGGCGACAAGCAGGTGCCCTACCTGAACCTGCCGCACGAGGAAAACCCCTTCCTCGGCGTGCGCGGCGTGCGCCTGCTGCTGCGCCGCCCGGACCTGCTGGAGCCGCAGCTGCGCGCCATCTACCGCGCAGCCAGCCACGGCCCGCTGTCCATCATGTTCCCGATGATCACCAGTCTGGAGGAGGTAAAGGCGCTGCGTGCAGTGTGCGAGCGCATCCGCCAGGAGCTGGGCGCGCCGGAAGTGGCGCTGGGCATCATGGTGGAAGTGCCGGCGGCAGTGGCCATGGCCGACCAGCTGGCCGAGCACGTCGATTTCTTCTCCATCGGCACCAATGACCTCACCCAGTACGTGCTGGCCATCGACCGCCAGCACCCGGAGCTGGCGCGCGAAGCCGACGCGCTGCACCCGGCGGTGCTGCGCATGATCCGCCAGACGGTGGAAGGCGCCAGCCGCCACAACCGCTGGGTGGGCGTGTGCGGCGGCATCGCCGGTGACCCGCTGGGCGCCGCCATCCTGGCCGGCCTCGGCGTGCAGGAGCTGTCGATGAGCCAGCGCGACATCGCCAATGTGAAAGCCATGCTGCGCCGCTGCTCCAGCGGCCACCTGGCCCGCCTGGCCGCCGACGCGCTGCGCTGCGCCGACGTAGGCGCGGTGCGTGCACTGGCCGCGCGCCTGGAATCGCTACCGGAAGAGGTGGAAGCATGAGCCGCCAGGTGCTGACCATCACGCTGAACCCGGCGCTGGATCACACCATCACCCTGCCTGCGCTGGGCGTTGGCCGCGTGAACGTGGCGCTGGATGCAGCGCAGACCCCGGGCGGCAAGGGCGTGAACGTGGCCAGCTGCCTGGCCGACTGGGGCGTGCCGGTGATGGTGAGCGGCCTCTTGGGCCGCGACAACGCCGGCGCCTTTGTCAGCCTGTTCGAGGACAAGGGCATCGCCGACCGCTTCCTGCGCCTGCCGGGCAGCACCCGCACCAATATCAAGCTGGTGGCGCAGGACACGCGGGATACCACCGATGTGAACCTGCCCGGCGTAGCCGTGCCGGACAACGCGCTGCCGCTGCTGGTGGAACAGCTGCAACACCTGGTGGAAGACGGCCAGATCGTGGTGGTGGCCGGCAGCCTGCCGCCGGCACTGCAACAGGCCGGCTACCTGCCACTGCTGCGCGAACTCAAGGCACTGGGCGCCGAAGTGGTGCTGGACACCAGCGGCGACGCGCTGGAGCAGGTGCTGCTGCAGCGCGACGTACTGCCGGCAATGATCAAGCCCAACCGCCACGAGCTGGAAGACTGGGTTGGCCGCGAGCTGCCCACGGTGGCCGAGGTGGCCGCCGAGGCGTGCCGCCTCAACCAGCATGGCATCGCCACCGTGGTGGTATCGCTGGGCAGCGACGGCGCGCTGCTGTCCACCCGCCAGGACGGCTGCTGGCTGGCCAGCCCGCTGCCTGTCACCCCGCTGAGCACCGTGGGTGCCGGCGACGCGCTGGTGGCCGGCATGGTGGCCGCGCGTCACGCCGACCAGAGCTGGCCGCAGGCACTGCGCCTGGGTACCGCCTTTGCCGCCGCCAAGCTGCAGCGGCTGGGGCCGCACCTGCCGCCGCGGGCGGAAGTAAAGGCATTACTGGAGCAAGTACAGCTGCAGGCCTTGTAGCCGGCTTGCGGCCAACCTTACAGATTCATCCGGCCCGTACCGCCCCCTACTACAACAGCTCGGGCGGGCCGGACACGTCAGGGCGTCTCGAAAAACCTCGGTAGCGAGACAAGGTGCGAACAGAACTGCAGAAAGCATGTTTTGCAAGCAACGCAGTATCGCGACGAAAGCGGGCGTTTTTCGAGCTGCCCTTCAGCAGCACAACGAGAGGAGACAACGATGTCAACACTGCTGGCCGTACTCACCTGCCCCGAGCGCAGCACCCAGAGCCTGCTGGCCGCCGAAGCGCTGCGCAAGGCCGCCAAACAGCTCGGGCAGGCCATCCGCATCGAAACCCACACCGCGCAAGGCGTGCAGGACCCGCTGAGCGAGTCGGAACTCGCCGCCGCGCAGCAGGTGATCCGCGTCGGCGCCAGCGGCAGCGATGCCCGCTTCTCCGGCAAACGCGAGCACCTGGCCGCGCTGGAAGCGGTGCTGGCCGACCCGTCCGCCGTGCTGAACGCTGCATTGCAGACAACGCCGGTGGCCGCTGCCGCCAGCCAGCCGCTGTCCATCGTCGCCATCACCTCCTGCCCCACCGGCATTGCCCACACCTTCATGGCCGCCGAAGGCCTGAGCGGCGCCGCCGAGGCGCTGGGCCACCGCATCAAGGTGGAAACCCAGGGCTCGGTGGGCTCGCAGAACGCGCTGACCGCCGCCGACATCGCCGGCGCCGACCTGGTGATCATCGCCGCCGATACCCAGGTGGACACCAGCCGCTTTGCCGGCAAGCGCGTGTTCATGAGCGGCACCAAGGCGGCGATCAACGACGGCAAGGCGCTGATCGGCAATGCCCAGGCCAATGCCAAACTGCAGGCGGCTGCGGCCGGCGGCCAGGGCGCGGCAGCCGGTGCCGCCAGCGCCAGCAAGGAGCGCAGCGGCGCCTACAAGCACCTGATGACCGGCGTGTCCTTCATGCTGCCCTTCGTGGTGACCGGCGGCCTGCTGATTGCACTGGGCTTCGCACTGGGCGGCATCTATGTGTTCGATGACGCGCACAAGGGTACGCTGGGCTGGACGCTGTTCAATATCGGCGCCAAGGCATCGTTCGCGCTGATGGTGCCGGTGCTGGCCGGCTACATCGCCTACTCCATCGCCGACCGCCCCGGCATCGCGCCGGGCATGGCTGGCGGCATGATTGCCGGCGCCATCGGCTCCGGCTTCCTCGGCGGCATCGTCGCCGGTTTCATTGCCGGCTACTCGGTGAAATACCTCAACGAGAAGATCCAGCTTGGGCGCAACTTCGACGGCCTCAAGCCGGTGCTGATCCTGCCACTACTGGGCACCACCATCGTCGGCCTGCTGATGTACTTCGTGCTGGGCCAGCCGGTGGCGGCGGCGCTGGGCGCGGTAACCGAATGGCTGAAAGGCCTGCAGGGCAGCAGCGCGCTGGTGCTGGGCATGATCCTGGGCGGCATGATGGCCTTCGACATGGGCGGTCCGATCAACAAGGCGGCCTACACCTTCGCCACCGGCCTGATCGCCAGCCAGGTGTACGCACCGATGGCCGCGGTGATGGCCGCCGGCATGACCCCGCCGCTGGGCATCGCCCTGGCCGCGCTGCTGTTCAAGAACCGCTTCACTGCCGATGAGCGCGAAGGCGCCAAGGCCGCCGGCGTGCTGGGCATTTCCTTCATTACCGAAGGCGCCATCCCGTTTGCCGCCAAGGACCCGCTGCGGGTGATCCCGTCGCTGGTGGCCGGCTCGGCACTGGCCGGCGCCATCTCCATGGCCTCCGGCTGCCAGCTGCGCGTGCCGCACGGCGGCGTGTTCGTGCTGCCGATTCCGAATGCGGTAAGCAACCTCGGCATGTATATCGTGGCGCTGCTGGCCGGCACCGTGCTCTCCGCCGTGCTGCTGGGCGTGCTGAAGAAAACGCCGTCTGCGGCCAACGTTTGAGTTTCTCTCCCTCCTGCCCCGGCAGGCCCGGCCCGCGCGCCCCACGGCGCCGGGCCGTTTTTTTTTGTCTGACAAAGCGTGCCACGGCGGGTGACCAAGCCAAGCCAATTACATACAATGCAGTTTGTTAAGCCACCCGCATCACTCGCGCCAGGGAACATTCCATGCCACTGAGCTACCAGATACGTGACACGGAAGCCAGCATCTCCATCCGTGGCCAGTTCGACTTCTCGCTGCACGGCGATTTCCGCGCCGCCAGCCGCGCCATCATGGCCAGCCCGGCGGTGCAGTGCGTGGACATCAACCTGCAGGACACCGAGACGCTGGACAGCTCGGCGCTGGGGATGCTGCTGGTGCTGCGCGAGCAGCTCAGCCGCCACCAGGTGAAGCTGCTGATCACCCATGCCCGCCCCGGCATCCGCCAGATTCTGGCCATTGCCCGCTTCGAAAAATTCTTCCAGATTGACTGAGGGCCGGCCCATGCGTCAGCTGAACGTGCTGGTAGTCGATGACAGCAAGGTGAACCGCATGGTCATCGCCCGTGTTATCAGCCAGCACGGCCACCGGGTGATCGAGGCGGCCGACGGTGCCGAGGCGTTGGCCCGCTGCGAGCAGCAGCTGCCGGACCTGATCCTGATGGACGTGATCATGCCGGTGATGGACGGCCTGACCACCACGCGCCAGCTGCGCGAGCGCTACAACAAGCAGTGGATTCCCATCATCTTCCTCACCGGCATGAGCGAGCAGGAAGACGTGCTGGCCGGGCTGGCCGCCGGCGGCGACGACTACCTGACCAAGCCGGTGGACACCAAGCTGCTGACCGCCAAGATCCGCGTGATGGTGCGCATCGCCGAGATGCAGCAGCGCATCACCCAGGATGCCAAGCGGCTGGAGGCCTACTACCACGCCAACCGGATGGAGCAGCAGCTGGCCGAGCACGTGCTGCACAATCTGTACGGCGACCAGCACAACACCGGCATCGAGCAGTGGATCAAGCCGACGGTGCAGTTCAGCGGCGACATCATCACCGCCGCCAAATCGCCGGCCGACACCCTGCACATCATGCTGGCCGACAGCACCGGCCACGGCCTGGCCGCCGCCATTGCCTGCCTGCCGGCGGCCACGGTGTTTTACGCCATGACGCAAAAGGGCTTCGGCATCCATGCCATCGCCCGCGAGATCAACAAGAAACTCAAGCAGCAGCTGCCGGTGGGGCGCTTCGTGGCCGCCACGCTGGTGGCCATCGCGCCGCAGGAGCGCACCATCACGGTGTGGAACGGCGGCATTCCGTTTGCCGGCTTCGTCAACGAACAGGGCGAGCTGTGCAAGCGCTTCGTCTCCTCGCACCCGCCGCTGGGCATTCTGCCCAATGCCGACTTCGACCCGGCGGTAGAGGTGTACCGCTGGCAGCAGCCGGGCCGGCTGCTGATCTGCTCCGACGGCCTGACCGAGGCGCGCAGCGGCGATGGCCAGCTGCTGGCCATCGAGCGCCTGACCGCACAGTTGGCCGCACCGCTGCCGGCGCCGGTGATTGCGCCGCTGGCGCAGCTGGTCAGCCAGCACCTGGGCCGCGACGAGAACGTCGACGACATCTCGCTGGTGGTGGCACCGTGCAGCAACGCCCAGCACAGCCCGCCGCCGGCGCCCCAGCCGCATGCCTTTACCCAGCTGGACAGCTGGGAGATCCGCCTGGGCTTCGGCCCCAAGGAGCTGCGCGACGACCTGGGCATGCCCACGCTGCTGGGCTGGCTCAACCAGATCGGCCTCAACGACAGCCAGTTCAGCGACATGCTGCTGGTGGTGACCGAGCTGTTCAGCAATGCGCTGGAACACGGCGTGCTGCAGCTGGACTCCCGCGACAAACACTCCAGCGACGGCTTTGGCCGCTACCTGGCGCAGCGCCAGCAGAGCCTGGCCGCGCTGCAGCACGGCCGCATCGATATCGCCATGCGCCGCGACGGCAAGCAGCTGTCCCTGTCGGTGCAGGATAGCGGCCACGGTTTCGACCCGGCGCTGCTGCCGGCCGATTGCGAGCACGCGGCACCCTACGGCCGCGGCATCGCGCTGGTGCGCCGCCTGTGCCAGCAGGTGCAGTTCCTGCACGGCGGCAGCCGCGTGGAAGTCAGCTACCAGTTGTAAACCCTGCCCCGCCTACCCTTCATCGCCCGCCGGCTTGCCCGGCCATTGCCATCATGCCGTTTACCCTGCAACACGCCGGCCATGCCGAGCTGGAGATCAAGAAAAGCCGTTTCCTCGCCTGCGTGGAGCCGATGCGCGACCGCGCGGCGGCGCTGCAGCGCGTGGCGGAGCTGAAAGCCGCCCACCCCGCCGCCGCCCACGTGTGCTGGGCCTTGCTGGCCGGCGGCCACAGTGCGGCCAACGATGACGGCGAACCGTCCGGCACTGCCGGGCGGCCGATGCTGGAGGTGCTGCGTCACCAGCAGCTGGAAGGGGTGCTGGCCACCGTGGTGCGCTACTACGGCGGCGTCAAGCTGGGAGCGGGAGGACTGGTGCGCGCCTATACCGACAGCGTGGCGCGCGCGCTGGACGGCGTGCCGCGCAGCGAACTGCAGCGCTGGCTGACGCTGCACTGCCGGCTACCCTACGCGCTGGAAGGCCAGGCGCGGCGGCTGTTGCAGAAACACGCGGCCACGCTGGAACAGGTGACGCACGAGGCGCTGGTGAGCCTGGTATTCAGCGTGACCGAGCGCGAGGCCGCGGCGCTGCGCCAGGCGCTGGAAGACAGCTGCCACGGCCAGCTGCAGTGGCTGGATACGGCAGTGCCGGAGTAACCCCGCCTGCCGTCGGCGCACCGGCCACCGGTGCCGGCCGTCACGCGGTGGCGACCGCCGCGGAGGCCGTGCCGGCGACTGCGGCCAACCTTGCGCCAGTTCGCCGCCCGCGCCGTCCTCGCTGCCAATCGCCGGGGCCGCCGGGCCAGGCCCCACCAACGCGGCCGGCCGCTGCGTTCAGGGCAGGCGCCCCTTCTGCTGGCGGTAGGCCACCACCGCCTGCACCAGGTCGGCAATCGAGCGCGCGCCCATCTTGTCCATCATCTTGCCGCGGTGCGCTTCCACCGTCTTGATGCTGATGCCCAGATCGTCGGCAATCACCTTGTTCATCTTGCCTTCGATCACCCGCTCCAGCACCTCGCGCTCGCGCGCGGTCAGCGTCGCCAGCCGCGCCTCGCAGGCCTGCACGCCGCTTTCGCTCTGGCGCACGCTTTCCGCGGTGGCCAGCGCACTGTCCACCGCCGCCAGCAGCGCCTCCTGGTTGAACGGCTTTTCCAGGAAATCGTGCGCGCCGCGCTTCACCGCCTGCACCGCCATCGGCACGTCGCCGTGGCCGGTAATGAAGATCACCGGCCAGGCATTGCCGCGCGCCTGCAGCTCCTCGTACAGCTGCAGCCCGCTCATGCCGGGCATGCGGATGTCCAGGATCAGGCAGCCGCTGCCCGGCCCCGGCTGGTAGCCGGCCAGGAAGCCTTCGGCGCTGTCGTGGCAGATCACCCGGTAATCGTGGCTTTCCAGCAGCCACAGCAGCGAGTCGCGGAAGGCTTCGTCGTCGTCGACGATATGAATGCGGATGCTTGTGCGTGTCATGGTTCATACACCGGCAGGGTGAAGCGGAAAATGGTACCACCCAGCGGATGATCTTCCACTGAGAGTTGACCCTGATGAAACTCGACGATGGAGCGGCAGATGTTCAGCCCCATGCCCATGCCGTCGCTCTTGGTGGTGAAGAAGGCGTCGAACAGCTGCGACTTGATGTCGTCCGGCACGCCGTGGCCGCGGTCGACGATGGCCAGCTCGATGCGCTTGCCGCTGTGGCGCTGCACCGACAGCTCCAGCTGGCGTTCGGCCGGCGGCAGTTGCTGCATCGCCTCCATGCCGTTCTTGATCAGGTTCAGCAGCACCTGCTCGATCAGGATCGGGTCGACATGCACCGGCGGCAGGCCGCTGGCCAGGTGCACGTTGATGCTACTGGCCAGCCGCCGCGCCTCGATCTCGGCAATCGCCAGCGCCGCCTCGATGATGTCGGCGATGTCCACCGCCTTGCGCACCGGCTCGCTCTGCTTCACGAACTCGCGCACCCGGCGCACGATCTTGCCGGCGCGCTCGGCCTGGGCGGTGATCTTCTCCATCACTGGGATCAGCGTCTCGGCGGTGGCCTTGCCCTGGCGCAGCCGCTCCACGCAGCCGGCCTGGTAGTTGGCGATGGCCGACAGCGGCTGGTTCAGCTCGTGCGCCAGGGTGGAGGCCATCTCGCCCATGGTGATCAGCCGCGAGGTGGCCTGCAGCTTGAGCATCTGCTCGTCGTAGCGCTGCTCGGCGGCGCGCTGTTCGGTGATGTCGGTGAGGATCAGCATCTGCGCCAACTCGCCATCCACCCAGCGCAGCGGCCGGGTGCGCAGCAGGCACCAGCGCGCCGGCTCGTCCAGCCAGATTTCCTGCTCGCTGCTGGCGTGGCGCAGCAGGCGGTACAGCCGCAGGTCGCAGTAGTCGGTGTCGCCGTCCTCGCCGACTGCGGCCAACCATTCGCGGTAATGGTGGTTGCAGAACAGCAGCTGCTGGCTGCTGGCACGCACCACCGCCACCGCGGCATCCAGGCCCTCGATCACCGCGATGAAGCGCTCGTTGGCGTCTTCCAGCTGCTGCTGCGCCTCGCGCTTTTCCGTCATGTCGGTCAGCGCCGCCATCCAGCCGGTCTGCTGGCCTTCGGCGTCGATCAGCGGCGATACCAGCAGCTGGCCGTAGAAGCGCTCGCCGTTCTTGCGCTGCATCACCGATTCGAACAGCTGCTGGGTGTGCTCGCCGGACAGCGTCTGGCGCAACACCTCGTCGTTGTACGGCGCCACGTCCGGCGCCCAGTACGGGTACGGCGGGCGCAGGCCGATCAGCTCGGCCTCGCCGAAGCCGGTGATGCGGCAGAACGCCGGGTTCACATAGGTGATGGTGCCTTCCAGGTCGATGGCGCGGATGCCGACCACCAGCGAATCCTCCATCGCCTTGCGGAACATGTATTCGTGGCGCAGCGCCAGCTCGGCCTGTTTCTGCGCGGTGATGTCGCGGCCGGAGAAGTAGATCACCCCGGTGTCCGGCAGCGGGCTCAGCGACCAGGCCAGCAGCAGGCTGTCGCCGCCGCGGTTGATGACGCGCGTTTCCAGGTAGTGGTCGACGCTGCCGGCTTCCAGCAGGCGGCGCAGCATCTGCCGCGTGCTGTCGCGCTGCGCCGGCTGCAGGTAGCTGAGGAAAGAGGTGCCCACCAGCTGCTCCGACGGGTAGCCAAGGCCGGCGACGAAGGCCGGGTTGACGTGCAGCAGGGTGCTGTCCTCGCGCATCACCCCCAGCCATTCGCGCGACAGGGTGTACACCCGGTCGCGCTCGCGCTCGGCCGCCACGCGGCGGCGGATGTGGCGCGACAGGCTCAGCAGGCTGAGCAGGGTCAGCACCGACAGGCCGGCGATCAGCCCCAGCTGGATCAGCCGGTTCTTGTCCACGCTGCTGCGCACCGGCCGTGCCAGCAGCTGCAGCGGCGTGCCGCCCAGGCGGATGCTCTGCACCACACGGCTGGCGGTGGTGTTGTGCGCGTTGCTGGCCAGGATGTCCTGGCCGCTGCCCAGCTGCAGATAGTATTTTTCGGCAAACCACGACGGCGGCACGCGGCGCACGAAGGCATTGGCCTGGTAGATGCCGATCACCATGCCGCGGAACTGGGTGTCGCGGAACACCGGCACCATCAGGTCGAAGCGCCACTCGCCGTTGCCCAGCTGGTAGGGATGGCTGAACAAGGGGCGGCCTTCGCTCTGCGCCTGCAGGTAGGCCGAGGCGCTGGCGCCGGACAGGCCGGCGCCAGCCACCAGCCCGGATTCCTCGTACGGCGCGATCCAGCGCAGGGTAAAGCTGGCATCGGCCCACACCACCGCCACCATCTCCGGGGTGTTGCCGAGGAACTGCGACGCCTGTACCAGGAAGCCGGCCTCGTCCAGCTCCTCGCGGCCGATGTCGCGCGCCATCTGCGCCAGTTCGCCCTGCTGGCCATCCAGCCGCAGGCGCATGGTCTGCTCCGCCCACAGAGTGTCCTTGGCCAGGTCGGTGCGCTGCTGCTCGTTCTCGCGCGCGTCCAGCGTCCACAGCATCACCGCCATGGTGAGGAAGAACAGCACGATGGTGCTGTTGGGCATCAGCCGGTAAAAGCGGCTGCGTTTGAGCGAGGTATAGAAACGGGGGGTGCGCATGCGCGTTAGGAACCTATGTTCGATCTGCCGTGCTGCGGCGCGGCGGGGTGGCCAATGCCGGCGCACTGCTCGGCTGGCAGTGGTAAACGCCGCACTCTGCGCCGCTTGCAAGGTTGGCCGCAAGGGAAGCCGGAATGCGATAATAGGCACTCCTTGCCCACACCGCCATCAGGAACAGCCCGTGCCGCGTCTTGCCTGCCTTGCCCTGTTGCTCTGCACCGCCTACGCCGGCGCCGTGCAGCCGATCCGCATCGGCGTGTCCGGCCCGTTCAGCGGCGGCTCGTCGCCGATGGGGCTGAGCATGCGCGGCGGCATCCGCCTGGCGGCGGAAGACATCAACCGCCAGGGCGGCGTGCTGGGGCGGCCGCTGCAGCTGGTGGAGCGCGACGACCGCGGCCGGCCGGACTACGCGATCCGCGTGGCGGACGAGCTGATCGGCCAGCAACAGGTGGTGGCCACGGTGGGCTTTGTGAACAGCGGCGTGGCGCTGGCCTCGCAGTACCGCTACCAGCAGGCGCGCATTCCGGCCATTACCGCGGTGGCCACCGCGCACGTGGTCACCCAGCAATTCCTGCCGCCGCGGCATGCGGCCAACTATGTGTTCCGTGTGGCGGCGTCGGACAGCCTGCAGGCGCCGCTGATCGTGCGCGAGGCAGCGCGGCGCGGTTTCCGCCGCGTGGCGGTGCTGAGCGACAACAGCAATTACGGCCGGCTGGGGCAGCTGGATCTGCTCAAGGCACTGGCCGCCAGCGGCATCCAGGCGGTGAGCGTGCAGCAGTTCCGCAATGGCGAGCTGGACATGAGCAGCGCGCTGCGCGACGCCCGCGCCGCCGGCGCGCAGTGCATCCTCACCTACACCATCGGCCCGGAGCTGGCGCAGATCGCCAATACCCTGGCGCAGATGGAATGGCGCATTCCGCTGATCGGCAGCTGGACGCTGTCGATGTCCAACTTCATCGACAATGCCGGCCCCAACGCCGAGGGCGCACGCATGGTGCAGACCTTCATCGAGGACGGCAACACGCCGCTGCGCGCCAGCTTCATCCAGCGCTACCACCAACGCAACCCGGGCGAGCGCATCCAGTCACCGCCGTCCGCCGCCCAGGGCTACGATAGCCTGCTGCTGCTGGCCGCCGCGATGCAGCAGGCCGGCAGCACCGACGGCCCCAAGGTGCGCGCGGCGCTGGAAAACCTGCACGGCCCGGTGGCCGGCCTGATCGCCACCTACCGGCAGCCGTTCTCTGCCAGCGACCACGAGGCGATCGAGCTGGACGTGCCGGTGATCGGCGAGGTGCGCCAGCGCAAGGTGATCTATGCCTACCCGCAGGATCGCCTGCGCCACCCGTAACGGCGGCGTTATCCGTACGGCAGCCCGCATGGCAAATCATGCAGATTGAATGCAAAAAAGCACCGCTTAACGGTGCTTTTTTGTGCCTGCGGCCAAGCTGGCGGGCTTAGCGGCGCTGCTCCTTGTCCTTCAGGTGCGCCTCCAGCGCATGGCCGGCGGACAGAATGTGGAAGCGCAGGAACTCGGCCGCCTCGTCCGCCGCGCCCTTGCGGCACAGGTCCAGCAGCTTGGTGTGCTCCTCGTGCGCGCGCTCCATGGTGCGGGTCAGCAGGATCTGCATGCGGGTGTAGCGGTCGGTCTTGTTGTGCAGCTGCTCCAGCAGTGCCAGGGTGTTGGGGCGCTTGGCGGCGCGGTACAGCGCCAGGTGGAAGCGCGAGTTCAGCTCGCCCCAGTGGCGGATATCGTTGCTGGCCAGCGCCAGTTCGAACTCTTTCAGCGTCGCCTCAGCAATCTCGTGATCGCTGGCCTCCTGGCGCGGAATGGCGGCGCGCAGCAGCTCGCTTTCCAGCATGGCGCGAATCTCCACCAGCTCCAGCACGTCGTCCAGCGACAGCTTGGACACCAGCGCGCCCTTGTGATCGATGATCTGGATCAGGCCTTCGGCCTCCAGCTGGCGTAGCGCTTCGCGCACCGGCACCCGGCTGACGCCATATTCATTGGAGAGGGCCTCCTGCCGCAGCTGCTGCCCATCGGCAAACTCACCCGACAAAATGCGTTGGCGCAGGGATTCGGTTACGGCACTGGTCAGGGTCTGGCGCTTGATGGGCTGCAGGGTGGTCATGGCGTCGCTCTGGCTATCGGATACATGCAAATGTATTCGATTATACGGTGAAATTCACTGCCGGCAACCAGGGAAACAGGAAACAAAACGAAAAAACCCGGCCGAAGCCGGGTTTGTTCTGGGGTGAATGATGGGGCTCGAACCCACGACAACCGGAATCACAATCCGGGGCTCTACCAACTGAGCTACATCCACCGCTGAGCGGTACCTCTGCCAGCCAGGGGCTGACAAAGCAAATTGTGGGGTGAATGATGGGGCTCGAACCCACGACAACCGGAATCACAATCCGGGGCTCTACCAACTGAGCTACATCCACCACTGATATATCTGGCGCGCCCGACAGGAATCGAACCTGTAACCCCCGACTTAGAAGGTCGGTGCTCTATCCAGTTGAGCTACGGGCACTCACATCGGGCTTACTAATTAGGGCTGTTGGTCGGGGCGGTGGGATTCGAACTCACGACCCTCTGCTCCCAAAGCAGATGCGCTACCAGGCTGCGCTACGCCCCGACAACAGGCTGCGAACTATACTGGCCGTACTCGGCAGTGTCAACACCTTGTGCAGAATATTTGCAATCACATGCCATTTCAGCAGCCGGGCCGCAGGCAAAGCGCGACACCTTGCGATAAAAAAATGTGCTTTGCAGGCACGCCAAGCCCTTGAAGCGATTGAGTAGAACGACCAAAAAATGCGAAAATCCGGCCTTTCCTTCCAACCAGACTGAATTAGGTGGATAGCAGCATGGCAGCACAACTTATCGACGGCAAGGCCGTCGCCGAAACCCTGATCAACCGCGTACGCGAGGGCGTGGATGCCCGCGTGGCTGCCGGCAAGCGCGCGCCGGCGCTGGCCGTGATTCTGGTGGGCGACGATCCGGCCTCCGGTATCTACGTCAAGAACAAGAAACGTTCCTGCGAGAAAGCCGGCATCCGTTCGGTAGCCTACGACCTGCCGGGTAGCACCAGCCAGGAAGAGCTGCTGGCCATCATCGACCAGCTCAACGCCGACGACGGCGTGGACGGCATCCTGGTGCAGCTGCCGCTGCCCAAGCAGATCGACCCGCAACTGGTGATCGAGCGCATCAACCCGAAGAAGGACGTGGACGGCTTCCACCCGTACAACGTTGGCCGCCTGGCCACCAAGATGCCGCTGCTGCGCCCGTGCACCCCGCGCGGCGTGATGACGCTGCTGGCCGAGTACGGCATCGATCCGAAAGGCAAGAACGTGGTGATCGTCGGCGCCTCCAACATCGTCGGCCGCCCGCAGGCGCTGGAGATGCTGCTGGCGCGCGCCACGGTGACCGTGTGCCATAGCGCCACCGCCGATCTGGCCGCCGAGGTTGGCCGCGCCGACATCGTGGTCGCCGGCGTCGGCATTCCCAAGTTCGTGAAAGGCGAATGGCTGAAACCGGGCGCGGTGGTGATCGATGTCGGCATCAACCGCCTGGCCGACGGCAGCATCTGCGGCGACGTCGACTTCGCCGTGGCACGCGAAGTGGCCAGCTTCATCACCCCGGTACCGGGCGGTGTCGGCCCGATGACCGTGGCCACGCTGTTGCAGAACACGCTGGATTCGGCCAACCTCAACGCCTGACCGCCAAGCGCATGCCAGCCCGACGCCACCGTCCGCCCCGTGCCGGCGGTGGCGTTTGCTTTTCCCCAATGCCCGCTAACAGACAAAGAGCCACACCATGAGCAACAAACATTCGGCCACGCTGCTGATCAGCTGCCCGGACAGCCAGGGCCTGGTCGCCGCCATTGCCAACTTCCTGCTGACCTACAACGCCAATATCCAGCACGCCGACCAGCACCAGGATCCGGTGGAAGGCCTGTTCCTGATGCGCGTGCAGTGGGACCTGCAGGGCTTCAGCCTGCCGATGGATAACTTCTCCGCCGCCTTCGCGCCGATCGCGGAAAAGTACAATATGCAGTGGGAGGTGTCGCTGTCGGTACGCAAGCCGCGCATGGCGATCTTCGTCTCCAAGTACGAGCACTGCCTGGTGGACCTGCTGCACCGCTGGAGCATTGGCGAGCTGGACTGCGACATCCCGCTGATCATCTCCAACCACGACGACTGCCGCCGGCTGGCCGAGTTCCACGGCATCCCCTACCACGTCATCAGCGTGAACAAGGACAACAAGGCACAGGCCGAGGCCGAGCAATGGGAACTGCTGCAGGCGGCCGAGGTAGACTTGATCGTGCTGGCGCGTTACATGCAGGTGTTGTCGCACAAGTTCGTCGAGCGCTACCCGCACCGTGTCATCAACATCCACCACAGCTTCCTGCCGGCCTTCGACGGCGCCAAGCCCTACCACCGCGCCTTCGCCCGCGGCGTGAAGCTGATCGGCGCCACCAGCCACTACGTCACCGAGATCCTCGACGACGGCCCGATCATCGAGCAGGAAGTGATGCGCATCTCGCACCGTGACGACGTGGAAGACCTGATCCAGAAAGGCCGCGACCTGGAGCGCGTGGTGCTGTCGCGCGCCGTGCGCTGGCACCTGGAAAACCGCATCCTCGCCTACAACAACAAAACCGTGATTTTCGACTGATGAGCCTGCCACTGCTGCACGACGCCGTTGATCTGCTCCGCCTGCGCGTCGCCCCGCTGGAAC
>NZ_JBHRXN010000006.1:0-108798 GCF_042648525.1 Vogesella facilis | reverse complement strand
CTGCCGCCGGCGCCATCAGCGCCGGCGCCGCTGGCGATCCGGCGGCGCTGATCGGGCTGTTCACCACCTATGTGACACTGGAAACGCTGGGCTTCAGCCTGTTCATGCGCTGGTGGCTGAACCGTGGCGGCGCCCAGCTGCAGCACTCGCTGTTCGGGCTGATCCTGGCCGCCAGCGGGCTGCAGGTGCTGGACCCGCTCACCTACTGGCTGCCGGACGATGTGGCGCAGGGGCTGTCGCTGGTGCTGGGGGTGGGCAATATCCTGATCCTGGTCACCGCGCTGTCGCGCTGCAGCGGCGCCAGCCGCGGCCGCGTGCTGCTGGGCACCCTGCTGTTTGCGCCGCTCGCGCTGGCGCTGCTGCTGGGGCTGCTCGGCCTGGGCAACGACCTCGGCCTGACCAATATCCCGCAACTGGTCGTTCCCGCCGGGCAATAAGCCCCGCCCCGGCCAGCAAAAAGCCCGCAATCGCGGGCTTTTTTCGTCTCAGGGTTCCTCCTGTGCCGGGGCGGCCAAGGCCGTGGCCAGGCTGCGGCCAACCTCGTGGCGGCGAAAGGCGCTGTGCCAGCGGCAATGAAAGGCACCAGCGCGGTACAGCACGAACGCCGGCAGGTGAAACAGCTCGAAGCGGCGCGCCAGCGCGGTGGCCACCGCCACATCGACATAGAACAGCGCAACCTCGGCCGGCAGCCAGTGCGGCAGCTGCGTGTGCCAGCCGCGGCAGGCGCCGCAATGCGGCTGGCCGAACATCACCAGGCTGGCGCCCGGCTGCGCCGCCAGCGTGGCGTCGAAGTTGAATTCGTCCAGCGGCCGCCAGCGCTGTTCGGCGGCAAGGACGCGGCTCATTCCACCTTGGCGATGTAGCGCGCCAGCTGCAGCATGGCGCGCACCGCCTCGCTCTTCGGCCCCTGCTCGCCACGCACCTTGGCGTAGCGGCGCAGGATGGCGCGCGATTCCACGTGCACGTCCATCTCGGTATCCGGCGAGGTGATCAGCGTCATGCGGCTGCCGGCCTCCTGCAGCCGCGGCGCACCCTGGGCAATCGCCAGGTACACCTTGTGCGCGTTGTGCGGGGTGATGTGGTCGAACAGGTACAGCATGGTGTTGATACGCAGCCCGGTCTGCTCGCGGATGTGGCGCAGCAGCGCCTGCGAACGCAGCTCGCCGCGCTGCGACGCTCCGCCGGGCAGGGCGAAGCGGCCGGTCTGGCTGGCGGTCATCAGCACGCCGTCCGGCAGCTCGATGATGGCGGTGGCCAGCCGTGGCAGGGTGGGACACAGCCGGGATTCGTAACTATTTCTTTCCGAAACGATGGACATATTTTGCGATGGCTTCTATCTAAAAATTTCAACAATTCATTTATAAATCAGCAATTTCCCCGCCCCGCAGGGCAGCCGGCCATTTTAAACAGCCATTTGTCACCACGGCAAACGCCGTCGGCATGAAATTGTCGGCCGCCGGCCACGCCCGCCGGCCGCCATTTCGGTACAATCGCCGCCTCTGTGTTTGCGGCCAACCTTTGCCCGATGTCCTCCCCTACTCCCGCTTCCCGCCGCGCCATCGTCATCGGCGGCGGCCCCGCCGGCCTGATGGCCGCCGAAGTGCTGCTGCAGCACGGCCTGCAGGTCGAGCTGTTCGACGCCATGCCCTCGGTGGGGCGCAAGTTCCTGCTGGCCGGCGTCGGCGGCATGAACATCACCCACAGCGAGCCGCGGGCGCCGTTCCTGGCGCGCTACGGCCTGCGCGAACGCGAGCTGACACCCATCGTCGATGCCTTCGACGCCGACGCGCTGCGCGGCTGGGTGCATGGCCTCGGCATCGACACCTTCGTCGGCAGCTCCGGCAAGGTGTTTCCCACCGCGATGAAGGCGGCGCCGCTGCTGCGCGCCTGGCTGGCGCGGCTGCGCGATGCCGGCCTGCAGCTGCACGTGCGCCACCGCTGGCTGGGCTGGGACGATGCCGGCCGGCTGCGTTTTGCCGGCCCGGCGGGCGAGGTGCTGCGCGACGCCGCCCCCACCGTGCTGGCACTGGGCGGCGGCAGCTGGGCCAAGCTGGGGTCGGACGGGCAGTGGCTGCCGCTGCTGGCGGCACACGGCGTGGACACAGCACCGCTGCAGGCGGCCAACTGCGGCTTCGTCTGCGGCTGGAGCGAGCACTTTGCCGCCAAGTTCGCCGGCAGCCCGCTGAAGAACGTGGCGCTGAGTTTCGAGGATGTGCATGGTCGGCCGCTGAGCCGGCGCGGCGAGATGGTGCTCACCGCCGACGGCATCGAGGGCAACCTGGTGTACGGCTTTGCCGCCGCCATCCGCGAGCGCATCAACCGCAACGGCCACGCCAGCGTGCAGCTGGATCTGGCGCCGGATCGCGACCTGGCGCGGCTGAGCGCCGAGCTGCAGCGCGGCCGTGGCGCCGCCTCGCTGGCCAACCACCTGCGCAAGCAGTGCGGCATCGACGGCGCGCGCACCGGCCTGCTGCGCGAGTTGCTGGACAAGGACAGTTTCAACGATATGACCAGGTTGGCTGCCGCCATCAAGGCGCTGCCGCTGACGCTGCACGCCACGCGGCCGATCGACGAAGCCATCAGCACCGCCGGCGGCGTGCGTTTCGAGGCGCTGGACGAGCGGTTGATGCTGACGGCGCGGCCCGGCGTGTTCTGCGCCGGCGAGATGCTGGACTGGGAGGCGCCGACCGGCGGCTACCTGCTGACCGCCTGCTTCGCCAGCGGCAAGGCGGCGGCGCATGGCTTGCTGCACTGGCTGGCGAGCGCCGGCGCCTAAGCGCCACCGGCGAAGCGCGCCAGGATGCGCCGGCGTCGTCGGCACAAGGCCCGCGGCACGGCAGTGCAACGCGGCCTCGGCAAGATTGTCGCTGGCGGCGGCCTCAGTGCGGCGCGGCTCGCACCTGCTGCCAGCTGACCCGGAAATACTGCCGGTAAAACGCGTCCAGCTCACCGCTGGCGATCTGGCGCCGCGCTTCGCGCTCCAGCCCCGCGCGCAGCCAGGCCAGCCCCGGCCGCAGGCTGAAAGTCTCGTGGTAGCTGCCCACCAGCCCTTCCAGCCGCTTCACCCGCCCACCGAGCTGGTGCGCCATGTCCAGCGGCGTCTGGTAATCATCGAACACCACGTCCACCCGTCCACCGGCCAGCATGGTGAACGACGCCACGCTATCCGGCGCCGGCACCCGCTGCCAGCGCGTCTGGCGCACCAGCTGCCGCGGGTAGTCGTACGCCGGCACCCAGGCCACCCGCAGGCCGGCAAACTGCTGCAGACCGCGATACTGCTGCCCGGCGACCGAGGCTCGCACCCAGGCGTACAGCGGCCAGTACACCATGGCCTGGCGCGTCTGCAGCCAGCCGGCCGGGCTTTCCGCCGCGGTGGCGAAGGCAATGATGTCGGTGCGCCCCGCCGCCGCCTGCTGGTAGCAACCGCTGAGCGCCAGAAACTGGTAGCGCAGCGACACGCCGCGTTCGCGGGCGGCGCGCGCCAGCGCCTCCACCGCCAGACCGCTCACCGCACCGTTGTCTGCGCGGTAGATGAACGGCACCCAGCGCTCGGCGCACACCGTCAGCGTCTGTGCCTGCACCGTCGCCGCCAGCAGCATGGCCAGCGCCATGCCCAGCTTCAGTTTGCTCACTACCGTCACCTTGGATCTGTGTCAGGGTGGATACTGCATTATCGGTAGCGTGCCGGCATTGCTCAATAAATTCGGCAGGCCGCTCAGCGCAGCAGCCACTCCACCGCCGCCGCCGCGTGCAGCGCGGTGGTATCGAACAGCGGCAGCGGGCTGTCCGCCGGCGCCAGCAACATGCCGATCTCGGTACAGCCCAGGATCACCGCCTCGGCACCGGCCGCCTGCATGGCGGCGATCTCCTGCTGGTAGCGCAGGCGCGAGGCCGGCAACACCCGGCCCAGGCACAGCTCCTCGAAGATCACCCGGTTCACCTCGGCGCGGCCGGCGGCATCCGGCAGCAATACCGTCAGCCCGGCGGCGGCCAGCCTGTCGCGGTAGAACGCCTCGTCCATGGTAAAGCGGGTGCCGAGCAGGCCCACCCGCGTCACGCCAGCGGCCTGCAGCGCGGCAATGGTGGGGTCGGCGATGTGCAGCAGCGGCACCTCCACCGCCGCTTCGATCGCCGGTGCCACCTTGTGCATGGTGTTGCTGCACAGCAGCAGCCCACCGGCGCCGGCCTGCACCAGCCCCTGCGCGGCGGCGGCCAGCTGTTCACCCAGCGCCGGCCATTCCCCGGCACGCTGCCGCGCCGCCACCGGGGCGAAATCCACGCTGTGCAGCAGCAGCGGCGCCGAATGCAGCCCGCCCAGCCGGGTGCGCACGCCCTGGTTGATCTGCTGGTAGTAGTGCAGCGTCGATTCCCAGCTCATGCCGCCCAGCAAGCCCAGATAAGGCATCACATCACTCCCGCAATCAATAGTTCATCCCACAGCAGATAGCCAGCAGTGGCCGCCATCGCCGTGGCCATCACGCCATTGAACCACAGCCGTACCCGCTCGCGAGCCAGGTGGTGGCGCAGCGCCTCGCCCATACCGGCCCACACCGCGATGCACGGCAGGTTCACCAGCGCGCAGATGCCGGCCAGCAGCAGCGAATGGCCGGCGGTGGCGCCCGACGGCAGGAACAGCACGCTGGTATTGATCACCATCACCCAGGCCTTGGGGTTCACCCACTGGAACGCCGCCGCGCCGATGAAACCCAGCGGCTTGCCGGACTGCCGCCCCTGCGGCGCGCCGGCGCGCCACACCTGCCACGACAGCCAGAACAGATAGCCACAGCCGGCCAGCGCCAGCCACAGCCGGCCGTGTTCCAGCAGCGCCAGCACCCAGCCCAGCAGCAGCGACACCAGCAGGATCTGCAGGCCGTGGCCGCCGGAAATACCCAGCATGTGCGGCACGGTGCGGCGCCAGCCGAAGTTGACCCCGGATGCGGCCAACATCAGGTTGTTGGGGCCGGGGGTGATGGACATCAGCGCGACATAACTCATTAACGGCCAGCTCAGCATGGCTTGCTCCTCGAAGGTGGATAGCGACCAGTACATGCTAATGGCGCGCCAGTGCTGGTTACAGCCGCACAGATTTGTTATTGTCACGGTGACAGTTACCGACCGCCGGCAACTGTCACCATCACTTTACCCACCCGCTGTCTCGAGATGCCGATGAGCACCGCCACCCTGTACCAGCAGCTTGCCGACGACCTGTCCTCCGCCATCAACCTGGGCACCCTGCCGCCCGGCTCGCGCCTGCCCTCGGTGCGCAAGACCGCCAGCAGCCGCCAGCTGTCGCTCAACACCGTGGTGGCCGCCTACCGCGTGCTGGAAGACCGCGGCCTGATCGAGGCGCGGCCGCAGAGCGGCTACTACGTGCGCTCGCGGCTGCCGCTGCCGGCGCGCCGCCCCAGCCACGCCGCCGGCCCGGCGCGCGGCACCGATGGCGCGGTGCTGGACCTGATCGGCGCCTCGCTGAAGGCGCAGCAGACGCCGGGTTACATCGACATGGCGCTGGCCTGCCCGCGCGGCGGCGACTTCTACCCGTCGGCCAAGCTGGCGCGGCTGATGGGCCAGGTGCTGCGCAAGCAGCCGGGGCTGGTGGGCAACTACGCGCTGCCGCCGGGCTCGGAGCGGCTGCGCACCCAGATCGCCCGCCGCGGGCTGGAGCTGGGCATGGCGCTGCAGGCCGACAACATCATCCTCACCCACGGCGCCATGGAAGCGCTGCAGCTGGCGCTGCGCGCCATCACCCGCCCCGGCGACACCGTGGGCATCGAATCGCCCACCTATTTCAACCTGCTGCCGCTGTTCACCAGCCTGGGGCTGAAGGCGGTGGAGATTCCCACCGACCCGCAGCATGGCCTGGCGCTGGACGCGCTGGAGCTGCTGCTGCAGGAAAAGCGCCTCAACGCCATCATCGCCATGCCCAATGTGCACAACCCGCTAGGTTGCAGCATGAGCACCGACAACAAGAAAAGGTTGGCCGCACTGGTGAACCGCCACCGCGTGCCGCTGATCGAGGATGCGCTGTATGCCGAGCTGCAGTTCGGCGACGCGCTGCAGCCGGCGGTGAAGGCTTTCGACCAGGACGGCTGGGTGCTGGTCTGCGCCAGCTACACCAAGACGCTGGCGCCGGACTTCCGCGTCGGCTGGCTGGAAGGCGGCCGTTTCGGCGAGGAGATCAAGAAGCTGAAGTTCGCCAGCTCCATCGCCGAGCCGCTGGTGCTGTGCGAAACGCTGGGCACCTTTCTGGAGTCCGGCGGCTACGATCACCACCTGCGCGCACTGAAGCGCCGCTACGCACTGCACGTGGACAAGGTGCGCGCGCTGATCGCCGAGCACTTCCCGCCCGGCACCCACGCCACCACCCCCAGCGGCGGCTTCCTGATCTGGGTGGAGCTGCCGGAGGACTACGACACGGTGGCGCTGTTCCACGCCGCCATCGCCGAGCGCATCAGCATCTCGCCCGGCCCGCTGTACTCCCCCAGCGGCCGCTACCGCAACGCGCTGCGGCTATCCTGCTGCCAGCCGCTGGACGAACGCTACGTCGGCGCACTGCAACGGCTGGGCGAGCTGGCGCGCGGGGCGCGGGTGGGGTGAGACGCTCCACAGCGGCCGGCACAATAATCAAACTGTATAAATGCCGTTACAATGCCAGCACCACCATCGGGGCGCAGACATGGCTTACTACGGCACCATTACCCGCTGGCTGGATGACAAGGGCTACGGCTTCATCCAGCGCCAGGACACCAAGGAAGAAGTCTTCTTCCACATCAGCGATTGCCCGGCAACCGGCATCCGCCCGCAGCTGGGCTGGCTGGTTTCATTCGAGCTGAAGAACGGACGCGACGGCAAAGCGGCAGCCTGCCGGATACAAGGCAAAGGCTTCGGCGCTAGCCGACCGGAGCGCCCTTCCCGTCAGCAAGCACGACAAAAAACCAGCGCCAGCAGCATGCTGCTTGCTGTCGCACTAATCGCCGGACTCGGTTATTTCGGCTATCAGCGCTACCACGCACGCGCCACGGTAGCGGAGGCAGACGCCATCCTGTCACAGCAGACCAGCCCGCTGGCCGCAGATAGCTCGCCGCAGTTCAGCTGCGATGGCCGGCAACACTGCTCGCAGATGCGCTCCAAGGAGGAGGCGCTGTACTTTCTACAGCACTGCCCGGATACCAAGATGGATGGCGACAGAGACGGCGACCCATGCGAAGACCAGTTCTGAGCCGGGGGCATGATCGCGTGAGAACAAGGTGCTAACGCAACCTGTTTTGCAAAGCGGCAGCGCACACGTTGCCTGCAACAACCCTTGAACGCCTGCGGCCAACTTAGCACGACCGCCAAACAACAACGGCGGCTCGCCATGAGCCGCCGTCATCCGCAATTCACCCCTGCCTTACAGGTAGCGCGCTTCCAGGTGGGCACGGAAGTGCGCCGGGTTCAGCGCCTCCCCGGTGGCGCGCTGTACCAGTTCACCGGTTTCCCAGCGGCTGGCCTGCGACCAGATATTGGCCTGCAGCCAGTCGAACACCGGCGCCAGGTCGCCGGCGGCGATGCGGCTGTCCAGATCCGGCACCTGGCGGCGGATAGTGGCGAAATACTGCGCCGCGTACATGGCGCCCAGGGTGTAGCTGGGGAAGTAGCCGAAGCTGCCGTCGGTCCAGTGGATGTCCTGCAGGCAGCCGTCACGGTAGTTGCCGCGGGTGTCGATGCCGAGGTAGGCCTGCATTTTCTCGTCCCACAGCGCCGGGATGTCCTCGGCCTCGATGTCGCCCTCGATCAGCGCGCGCTCGATCTCGTAGCGCAGGATCACGTGCGCCGGGTAGGTCAGCTCGTCGGCATCGACGCGGATGAAGCCGGGGCGCACGCGGCTGTACATGCGCGCCAGGTTGGCCGCATCGAACGCCGGCTGCGCGCCCAGGTGCTTGCTCACCAGCGGTGCAATCAGCTGCAGGAAGGCCGGGCTGCGGCCCAGCTGCATCTCGAACGCCAGGCTCTGGCTCTCGTGAATGCCCATCGAGCGCGCCTGTCCCACTGGCAGGTGCACCAGTTCGCGCGGCAGCTGCTGTTCGTAACGGGCATGGCCGGTCTCGTGCACGATGCCCATCATGCTCTGCATGAAGTCGTCGTCGCGGTAGCGGGTGGTGATGCGCACGTCCTCGGCCACGCCGCCGCAGAACGGGTGCACCGACACATCCAGCCGGCCGGCGGCGAAATCGAAGCCCAGCAGCCCCATGATCTCCATCCCCAGCGCACGCTGGCTGTCCACCGCGAACGGGCCCTGTGCCGGCTGCAGCGCGTCGCCGGCCTGCTTGTCCATCGCCTGGCGGATCAGCCCCGGCAGCCAGCTTTTGACGTCACCGAAGATACGCTCGACTTCGGCGCTGTTCATCCCCGGCTCGTACTTGTCCATCAGCGCGTCGTAGCGGCCCTTGCCGGTGGCGTCGGCCAGCAGCTGCGCCTCTTCGCGCGACAGCCGCAGCACCTCGCGGAAATTGCCGAGAAAGCCCTGCCAGTCGTTGGCCTTGCGCTGCTCGCGCCAGGCGTGTTCGCAGCGGCTGCCGGCCAGAGCCTTGGCTTCCACCAGCGCGGCCGGCAGCAGGTTGGCGTGCTGCCAGCTGCGGCGCATTTCGCGCAGCGAGGCGCGCTGCAGCTCGTTCAGCTCCTGCTGCTCGGCCGCGGCCAGCCAGGCGTTGAGCTGCGGGTCGGTCAGCGTAGCGTGCATCAGCACCGACAGCTCGGCCATGGCGGCGCCGCGGGCGTCGTTGCCGCCGGGCGGCATCATCGCCGCCTGATCCCAGCCGGCGATGGCGGCCAGGTGCTGGTAGCGGTACAGGCGGGTGAATACGGTTTCCAGCTGCGAATAGGCGGAAGCGGTCATGCGGCACTCCAGTTCAAGACAAGGTTGGCCGCATGATGCCAGTGGCAAGGATGGCGCTCAATTGGCCATCAGGGCAGCTCAGAGCGGCTGCGGGGCGACAAATTGCCCGCGCACGTCGGCATCGGGAAATGACAGCCAGTAGTAGAAGAATTCGCGGGCGATGGTGAGGAAGGTTTCGCTGGCGAAGCTGTCGGACAGGTGCAGCAGCATGGCATCCACCGCCATGCGGTAGCTGTCCGGGTGGTGCGGCTGGTCGTGCAGCAGGAACAGCAGCGGCTTGAGCAGCTCGCCGCGCTCGCCCAGCACGTCTTCTTCCGAACCCAGCTCGTACAGCTGGCCGAGGTACAGCTCCAGCGACGGCGGGAAGCTGTCGAAGCCGGCATCGCTCATGCGCTGTTGCAGGTCGTCGAACGACGCCAGCACCGGCAGCCGCACGTGGCGGGTGGTGAAGCCGGAACGGGCGTTGAGTTCGGTGACTTTTTTAACGTCGCCGATCCAGAAGTAGTAGTACTCGCGCGCGGCGGTCATCGCCCCGGGACGATCTTCCGGCGCGCACAGCGACAGCAGCGCGTCCACCGCGGAGCGGAAAATGGTGGTGGTGCGCGGCTGGCCACGCACGATCAGGTTGAGCCGGGTCAGCACCCGGCGGCGCAGCGCCAGCACCTCGCTGTCCGCGCCCTTGCTCTCCAGCAGGCGCAGGTAGGCATCCAGTGCGTCCTGCGCATCCCCTTTGTCGCTTTTAGCGCTTTTTTCGGCACTGCTCATCCGTGGCCTTCTCCTGAGTGCAGACCGGCTGGTTCTGCGCGGTGTGCAGCATAGCGGTTCATGTGTTATCCGACAATTCGCCGGGTGCGCCAAGCGCGAAATCAGTGTGACTGCGGGCGCAGCTGCAGGCGCAGATCGCGGCCAACCATGCGCAGGTCCAGCAGCTGCAGCGCCAGCTTGTCGTCCAGCGAGCTTAGCGCCGGCCAGTCGAACAGCCCGCGCGCGGCATCGCCGGCCAGGTACGGCGCCAGGTACAGCACGATCTCGTCCACCAGCCCGGCCTGCAGCAGCGCGCCGTGCAGGCCGGCGCCGGCTTCCACCATCAGCTCATTGATGCCGGCGGCGGCCAGCTCGCGCAGCAAGGCGGCCAGATCGACATGGCCGTCCTGCGCCGGCAGGGTCAGCACCGTTACGCCGCGCGCGCGATACGGCTGCAGGCGGGCGTCGTCCGCCACCGTGGTGGCCAGCCATACCGGCGCCACGGCGGCATCGTAAATGCGGGCGCTCGGCGCGGTGGCCAGCTGGCTGTCCAGCACCACCCGCGCCGGCTGGCGCAGACAGGGCACGTCACGCACGGTGAGCTGCGGGTCGTCGGCCAGCACGGTACCGCTGCCGGTGAGCACGGCGCAGTTGGCCGCCCGCAGTGCATGCACGTCGCGGCGCGCGTCGGCAGAGGTGATCCACTGGCTGACGCCGTTGAGCAGCGCGGTCTTGCCGTCCAGCGTCGCCGCCGCCTTCAGCGTCACGTACGGCCGCTGCCGCGTCACCCGCGACAGGAAACCGCGGTGCACGCGCTGAGCCTCGGCCTGCAGCAGGCCGGCGGCGGCGGCGATGCCGGCCGCCTGCAGCATGGCAATGCCGCGGCCGGCCACTTCGTGGTAGGGGTCGACCATCGCCGCCACCACGCGGCCGATGCGTTCCGCGATCAGCCGCTCGGCGCACGGCGGGGTGCGGCCGTGGTGGCTGCACGGCTCCAGCGTGACATAGGCGGTGGCGCCGGCCGGGCTGAGGCCACGGGCGTAGCAATCCTTGATCGCCTGGATCTCGGCATGGTCGCCGCCCACCTGCAGCGTGGCGCCCTCGCCGATCACCACGCCGTCCTTCACCAGCACGCAGCCGACGCCGGGGTTGGGCGCCGCGCGGCGGGTGGCGGCCTCGGCCAGGCGCAGCGCCTGCTGCATGTAACGGTGGTCGTCGCTTGAGAAAGTCATGCTGCCGGCTGCCATTCGTGCGCCAACAGGCTGTAGATACGGGCATCCCAGTGCCGGTCGCGGATATACAGGTAGCCGCGCAGCACGCCTTCCTGCTGGAAGCCCATGCGCTCGGCCACCGCGCAGCTGCGCAGGTTGGCCGCGGCGGTGATGATCTCGATCCGGTACAGGCCCAGCTCCCGGTAGGCGCAGCTCAGCAGCTGCTGCAGCGCCTGCGGCAGGATGCCGCGGCCAACGTAGGCGTCGGCCAGCCAGTAGCCGATGGCCGCGCGGCGGTCATGGTGGCTGATGCTGTGCAGATCGCACACCCCTACCGGCTGGCCATCCAGCTCGATCAGGCAGGTGCGCGATGCGCCCAGCCGCCGCTCGCAGGCGCGCAGCTGCAGAAACTCGCGCACCTGCGCCTCGGTCTGCGAGGTTTCCACCCACGGCAGCCACTGCCCGAGGGCATCGCGGCTGCTGTTGACCAGCGCAAACAGCTGCGGCGCATGCTGCTCTTCGGCATCGCACAGGGTGATAAGGGGAGTCGTCATCTGCAGCCTCCATGCCCGCTGCGCCGGGGGCGGCCTGCCGGCAGGCAAGCGCAGCGCCGGCGTCAGTCTTTTTTCTGGATTTCCTTGATGGCATCGCTGAATTCGGCGATGTCCTGGAAGCTCTTGTACACCGAGGCGAAGCGCACGTAGGCCACCTTGTCCAGCTTGGCCAGCTCGTTCATCACCATCTCGCCGATCTGGCGGCTGGATACCTCGCGCTCGCCCAGCTGCAGCAGGCGCTGGCAGATGCGGTCGATGGCGTCGTCCACCAGCGGGGTGGACACCGGGCGCTTGTGCAGCGCGCGCAGGAAGCTGGTGCGCACTTTTTCCACGTCGAACTCGGTGCGGTGGCCACCGGTCTTCACCACCTGCGGCATGCGCACGTCGGCGGTCTCGAAGGTGGTAAAGCGCTTTTCGCAGCCCAGACAGCGGCGGCGGCGGCGGATGGTGCTGCCATCGTCACTGACGCGGGAGTCCACCACCTGGGTATCGATGCCGCCGCAGAAAGGACATTTCATTGTTTTACGTCTCGCTTGCTTGCCATAGCCGGATGTTATCAGCAAACCCGCCGTCAATTTAAGCCTTGCCATCAAGAGATGACGGCAATTTGCCGCCGCCGGCAGCAAAACGGGCTGCCCAAGGCAGCCCGTGACGGTGCTTGCGGCCAACCTGGCGGCTTAGCGGCTGATCAGCCAGTCCACGTAGCGGTCCACGCCCTGCTCGACGGTGAGCATGGCATCCTGGTAGCCGGCTTCGCGCAGCTTGCCGATGTCGGCCTGGGTGAAGCTCTGGTACTTGCCCTTCAGCGCGTCCGGGAAGTCGATGTACTCCAGGATGCCCTGCTGCACCAGCTCGGACAGTGTCAGCGCCGGCTTGCCTTCGTGGCGGCGGCAGGCGTTGACGGTGGCCACCGCCACGTCGTTGAACGGCTGCGCACGGCCGGAGCCGAGGTTGAAGATGCCGCTCTGCTCCGGGTGGTCGAGGAAGTACAGGTTGACCTTCACCACGTCCTCCACCGACACGAAGTCGCGGCTCTGGGTGCCGTCGGCGTAGCCGTCGTAGCCGCCGAACAGCTTCACCTTGCCGGTGTCGCGGTACTGGTTGAAGTTGTGGAACGCCACCGAGGCCATGCGGCCCTTGTGCTGCTCCTGCGGGCCGTAAACGTTGAAGTAGCGGAAGCCGGCCACCTGCGCAGTGAGGCCTTCCGCCATGCGGCGGCGCAGTACCTGGTCGAACAGGAACTTGGAGTAGCCATAGACATTGAGCGGGCCTTCGTACTGGCGGTCTTCCTTGAACACCGTGCCCTTGCCGTAGGTGGCGGCGCTGGAGGCGTACAGCAGCGGGATTTCCTCGGCCTGGCAGAATTCGAACAGTTCCAGCGTGTACTGGTAGTTGTTCTCCAGCATGTACTTGCCGTCGTGGTTCATGGTGTCCGAGCAGGCACCCTGATGCAGGATGGCGCGGATCTCGCCGTCGAAATCGCCGCTGCCGATCAGGTTGATGAAGTCCTGTTTGTCCAGGTAGTCGCTGATCTCGCAGTCCACCAGGTTGACGAACTTGTCGCCGCGGGTGAGGTTGTCTACCGCCAGGATGTCGGTTTCGCCACGCGCGTTCAGCGCCTTGACGATGTTGGAGCCGATGAAACCGGCGGCGCCGGTAACCACGATGGTCATGGGAATTCCTTTTTCAGGCGGGCCGGCCTGCGGCCAACCCGGTATCAGATTCGGTTAAAAGCTGCTGCCCGGCTGCTGCAGGAAGGCGGTTTCCTCCGCCGTGCTGGCACGCCCCAACGCCGCATTGCGGTGTGGAAAGCGGCCGAAGCGGACGATGATGTCGCGGTGGCGGCCGGCGTAGTCCACCACCCCGGCGTAACCGGGGCTGTCCGCCGGCAGCGCGGCGAAGCGACGCAGACACTCGTCCTGGTCGGCCAGCTGCTCGCTGTGCTCCAGCGGCAGGTAGCAGAACCAGCGCGCCACCGGCGGCAGCTGCTGGTCCAGCGCTGCGGCCAACATGCGGTGTGCCACCTGCTGCGCCAGCGCGTCGCTGGCAAAGGCGCGCGCCTCGCCGCGGAACAGGTTGCGCGGGAACTGGTCGGCGACCAGCAGCCAGGCCAGCGCCAGGCGGGCATCGTCCAGCACCGGCGGCAGCGTGCCGGCCTGCAGCGCCGTCACCAGCGGCAGGAAGCGCTCGCGGATGACGCCATCGAACACCGCATCCTTCTTGAACCAGGCGTCGCGCGGGATGGCCAGCATCTCGTCACTGTCGCCACCGAACCAGAACTGCAGGACTTCCTCGTGCCACAACATGCGTGCCTCGCTTTCCTGCGGCTAATGGGCGCCGCTTACAGTGCAAACAGCTCGCGCTGATGGCACACGGCAGTGCCGAGTTTGGCCACCACGATACCGGCGGCGGCATTGGCCAGGCGCATCGCCAGCGGCATGTCCAGCCCGGCGGCCAGCATCAGGCCGAGGGTGCCGATCACGGTATCGCCGGCACCGGACACGTCGTACACCTCTTTCGCCAGCGTCGGTTCGTGTACTGCGCCGTCGGCGCGGAACAGCGTCATGCCTTCTTCGCTACGCGTCACCAGCAGGGCGTCCAGCTGCAGCTCGCTGCGCAGCGCCTCGGCCTTGGCGCCGAGCTGTTCGTCGCTCTGCCAGCTGCCGGCCACCTGGCGGAATTCGCTACGGTTCGGCGTTAGCAGCGTGGCGCCGGCGTACTTGCTGTAGTCGTCGCCCTTGGGGTCGATCAGTACCGGCTTGCCGGCGGCACGCGCCAGTTCGATCATGCGCGCCACGTGGGTGAGGCCGCCCTTGCCGTAGTCGGACAGGATCACCACGTCGTGCGCGGCAACGATGGCGGCGTAGTCGTCCAGCTTGTCGGCCAGGATCTCGTGGCTGGGCGCGTCCTCGAAATCGAGGCGGATCAGCTGCTGCTGACGCGCCACCACGCGCAGTTTCACGGTAGTGGAAATCTCTGCGTCGCGCTTGAGCGAGGCCTGGATGCCGTCGGCGGCCAGCAGCCGTTCCAGCGCGGTGGCGGCTTCGTCGTCGCCGACCACCGACAGGATGGTGGCCTGGCCACCCAGCCCGGCGATGTTGCGCGCCACGTTGGCCGCACCGCCGGCGCGTTCTTCCATGCGGTTGATGCGCGCCACCGGCACCGGCGCCTCCGGCGAGATACGGCTGACATCGCCGAACCAGTAGCGGTCCAGCATCACGTCGCCCACCACCAGCACGCGGCTGGCGGCCAGTTTGTCACGCAGGGTTTCGGGCATCAGGCCCAGTTGCTGCAACAGGCTCATGTTTGTCCTCCGCCGGTTCAGGCCCGGCCTTGCTGCCAGGCACGGATATCGGCGTTGATGCCGGTCAGCACCGCCAGCGGGTCCACCGCCTTGGTGATCGGGCGGCCGATCACCAGGTAGTCGGCGCCGCCCTGCAGCGCGGCCACCGGCGTCATCACCCGGCGCTGGTCGTCGGCGACACTGTCGGCCAGGCGGATGCCCGGCGTCACCAGCTTGAAGTCCTGGCCGAGCTCGGCCTTCAACAGCGGCGCTTCCTGCGCCGAGCACACCACGCCGTCAAAACCGCTGTCGCGGGTCAGCCGCGCCAGGCGCAGCACCTGCTCCTGCGGCGGCACGCTGATGCCGATTTCGGCCAGGTCGGCGGCTTCCATGCTGGTGAGCACGGTGACGGCGATCAGCAGCGGACGCTGGCTGTAGTTGGCCAGCGCCTCGGCGGCGGCCGTCATCATGCGGCGGCCGCCGGAGGCATGCACGTTGACCATCCACACGCCGATGTCGGCCGCCATCTTGCAGGCATGCGCCACGGTGTTGGGAATGTCGTGGAATTTCAGGTCCAGGAACACCTGGAAGCCGCGTGCGGCCAACTGTTCCACCAGCTGCGGGCCGGCGGCGGTAAACAGCTCCTTGCCCACTTTCAGGCGGCACTGGCTCGGGTCGAGACGGGCGGCAAAGGCCAGCGCGGCATCGGCAGTGGAGAAGTCCAGTGCCACCAGCACCGGCGAGGCCACGTTGGCCGCGGCATTATCAAGGATCAGTGGATTCATGCTTGGTCGTGTCGGTGAATTCAATTGGTTTCCGAGCGGTTGGGCGTGAAGCTTTCCCACTCGCCGCAGGCCGGGCAGTGCCAGAAGAACGCCCGCGAGCGGAAATTGCAGCGCTTGCAGCGGTGCACGGTCAGTTTCTGCGCGTGCTTCATCACCAGCGCGCGCGCCACTTCGGCGTCCATGCGCCCTTCCGGGCTCAGCTCGTCCATCTGCGCTTCGATCAGGCGATACACGCCCAGCAGGTTCGGCCGCGCGTGCACCGCCTCGCGCACCGCCTCCAGCGCCTTGGCCTCGCCTTCGTAGGTGGCCACTTTCTGGTACAGCAGATCGGTCAGCTCCAGCTGCGAGAAGGTGCGCTGGTAGCCGCGCAGCAGGGCGATGCCTTCCTGCGACTTGCCCAGCGCCTCGTGCGCGTCGAACAGGCGCTCGGCCACCATCGCCAGGTATTCGTAGTTCTGTTTCTCGATCGCCTGCCAGGCGGTGATCGCCGCTTCCAGATGGCCGGCGGCCACTTCGATGTCGCCCAGCAGGATGCTGGCGCGCACGCACTTGCGGTTGGCCGCAAACGCCTCGGCCACGTAGTGACGGGCCTTGTCGTAATCGGACTGGTACAGCGCGGCCTGCGCCAGTTCGCAGAAGAACTGCGCTACTTCGTGCTGGAAGGAATGCGCATCGCTGCGCAGCTCGCGCGCGGTGGCAATCGCTTTCTCCCAGTCGCGGTCCTGCTGGTAGATGCTCAGCAGCTGCTCGCGCGCCGACTTGCCCATGTGGTGGCTTTTCAGCAGCGTCAACAGCAGCTCTTCGGCCCGGTCCACCAGGCCCGCCTTGTGGAAGTCCTGCGACAGCTCGAAGCGCACCTGCGCCTTCTGCTCGGCGGTCAGGTCCGGCAGCTCCAGCAGTTTCTGGTGCAGGCGGATGGCGTGATCGTTCTCGCCGCGACGGCGGTACAGTTTGCCCAGGCTCAGTTGCACGTCCAGCGCATCAGGATGCGCGCGCGCCACTTCCGCCAGCGAGCGCGACGCCGCATCGGTGCGGTCGTCCACCAGCGCATCCAGCCCCTTGTAAAACGCAGCCGGCACTTCCTTGGCCTGCTTCAATACGGCGCGCATGTCCACGCGCGCGGCCAGCCAGCCCAGGCCAAAGAAAGCCGGGAACAGCAACAGCCACCACAGATCTAGATCCAACATTCAACCTCGGATAGGGAAAACCGCCGGCTCAGTCGGCCAGGGCATCGCTCGGATCGGCCACCACCTTGCTGGCGGCCTGACGGGAACGCAGCTCTTTCTTGAGCTGCGACAGCTCGCGACGAACGCGCAGGGAATAGGCAAACGTGGCCAGCAGGCCAATGACGGCGCCGGCGACAAAGAAAATCAGCAGCAGCAGGATCAGCGGCACCTGCCAGCTATGGCCGAAAAACAGCTTGAACTCGACCACGGTGCTGTTCTGCACGGTGACCGCAACCAGCAACACGAGCAGCAGCAGCTCAAACAAGCGGAACAGGTAACGCATGGGACTCTCACTTGGTTCGCAACCCACAGGTTGCCGATGACATCACGCCAGCGACAAAACGACCAGCGTCGCAAGTTTAAACGAAAGCGCGATGCGTCCCAAGCGCGCATGGCATAAAAAAACGCTGCGACCGGTGGTCGCAGCGTTTTGCTAGACAGACAACAAGCAACTTATTGGTCAGCGCCGTCCTCGAGATCGACTCGCTCGCGCAATTCCTTGCCTGCCTTGAAGTGAGGCACGTATTTCTCTGGAACGACAACGCTGCTGCCAGACTTGGGGTTGCGGCCAACCCGCGGCGGACGGTAGTTCAGATCGAAACTGCCGAAGCCGCGAATCTCGATTCGCTGCCCTTTTGCCAGGCTGCCGGCCATCGCATCCAGAATGGTTTTGACGGCCAGCTCAGCATCTTTGGCGACCAACTGAGGATAACGCTCGGCAAGCCTCGCAATAAGCTCAGATTTGGTCATGTCCATAAATTACTCGTTGCCGCCGGACAGTTTGGCTTTCAGCAGCGCGCCCAGGCTGGTGGTACCAGCAGACACGTTGGCATCGGAGGATACGGCTGCCATGGCAGCTTTCTCTTCCTGCATGTCCTTGGCCTTGATGGACAGGCTGATGGAGCGGGACTTGCGGTCAACAGCGATGATCACGGTTTCAACTTCGTCACCCTCTTTAACGTGGGTGCGGATGTCTTCAACGCGGTCGCGGGACACTTCGGAAGCGCGCAGGTAGCCTTCAACGTCGGCTTCCAGCTGGATCACGGCGCCCTTGGCATCAGCAGACTTAACCACGCCCTTCACCAGGGAACCCTTGTCGTTCATGGCAACGAAGTTGTTGAACGGATCGCCTTCCATCTGCTTGATGCCCAGGGAGATGCGCTCTTTTTCCACGTCGATGGACAGAACCAGCGCTTCAACCTCGTCACCCTTCTTGAACTTGCGCACGGCTTCTTCGCCAGCTTCGGTCCAGGACAGGTCGGACAGGTGAACCAGACCGTCGATGCCGCCCGGCAGGCCAACGAACACGCCGAAGTCGGTGATGGACTTGATCGCGCCCTTCAGCTTGTCGCCCTTCTTGAAGTTGTCGGCGAATTCGTTCCACGGATTGGCCTGGCACTGTTTCATGCCCAGGCTGATACGACGACGCTCTTCGTCGATTTCCAGGATCATCACTTCCACTTCGTCGCCAACCTGAACTACCTTGGACGGGTGTACGTTCTTGTTGGTCCAGTCCATTTCGGACACGTGTACCAGACCTTCGATGCCCTGCTCGATTTCCACGAACGCACCGTAGTCGGTCAGGTTGGTCACCTTGCCGAACAGGCGGGTGCCGGACGGGTAACGACGGGACAGGCCCACCCACGGATCTTCGCCCAGTTGCTTCAGACCCAGCGATACGCGGTTCTTCTCTTGGTCGAACTTCAGTACCTTGGCTTCTACTTCGTCGCCAACGGCCAGAACTTCGGACGGGTGCTTCACACGACGCCATGCCAGGTCGGTGATGTGCAGCAGGCCGTCGATACCACCCAGGTCAACGAACGCACCGTAGTCGGTGATGTTCTTGACGATACCCTTGATCACTGCGCCCTCTTTCAGGGTTTCCAGCAGTGCCTTGCGCTCTTCGCCCAGGGTCTCTTCCAGCACGGCGCGGCGGGAAACAACTACGTTGTTACGCTTGCGATCCAGCTTGATAACCTTGAACTCGACTTCCTTGCCTTCGTACGGAGTGGTGTCTTTCACCGGACGCACGTCAACCAGGGAACCCGGCAGGAAGGCGCGGATGCCGTTAACCATAACGGTCAGACCACCCTTAACCTTGCCGCTGATAACGCCGGACAGAATCTTGCCAGCTTCCAGCGCTTCTTCCAGGTCAACCCAGGCAGCCAGACGCTTGGCTTTTTCACGGGACAGCTTGGTTTCGCCGAAACCGTTTTCCAGGGAGTCAATCGCCACGGTCACGAAGTCGCCGATTTTCACTTCCAGCTGACCGTTGTCGCTCTTGAATTCTTCAACCGGGATCAGGGATTCGGACTTCAGACCGGCGTTAACGGTCACGAAGTTGGAATCAACGCCAACCACTTCAGCGGTGATCACTTCACCAGCGCGCATTTCCTGCAGGGAGAGGCTTTCCTCAAACAGCGCGGCAAAGCTTTCCATTTCGAAGGTAGTCATTCGTATACTCACATAAGCGTGCCTTGCGTCACACGGGTCAAGTTGAAATACGCAGCCAGCGCAAGGAGTTACAAGCTGCGTTTACAAAAAATTAATGGCCGGGCCACGGCATTGCGGTCATCGCCTGCGGCCTGAAAACATCAGACGGCGGCGAACCACGCCAGCACCTGATCGACCGCCTGGTCGATAGTCAGGGCCGAGGTGTCCAGCAAGCGGGCATCCGGCTCTTGTCGCAGCGGGGCAACCGGGCGCGCTGCGTCACGCGCGTCACGCTCGGAAATATCCAGCTGAATCCGATCGAGATTAGCAGATTCTCCCTTAGCGATCAACTGCTTATAGCGGCGTTCGGCACGCACCCCGGCGCTGGCGGTCAGAAAAACCTTCAGATCGGCACGCGGAAACACCACCGACCCCATGTCGCGGCCGTCGGCCACCAGGCCCGGCGGGGTCAGGAAGGTGCGCTGGCGCTCCATGAGCGCGGCGCGCACTTCCGGCAGCGCCGCCACTTTGGAGGCGCCCATGCCGATATCTTCGGCGCGGATCGCCGCGCTGACATCGTTGCCATCCAGCCACACCTTGCCGTCGCGGAACGCCGCCGGCAACTGTGCGGCCAACCTGGCCACGCCGTGGGCGTCTTCCCAGCTCACCCCTTCACGCAGCGCGTACAGCGCGGTGAGGCGGTACAGCGCGCCGGAATCCAGATAATGGAAGCCCAGCTTGTCTGCCACCAGCGCGGCCACGGTGCCCTTGCCGGAGGCGGACGGGCCGTCGATGGTGATTACGGGTTTCAACGTAGGCATGTCACATCGCCTTGAATCAAAACCGGCAATTGTAACGCAGCTCGCCACCCGGCAGCAGGTTTGCGTCGCAGTGCACAAAACCGGTACAGTCGCTGCACGAGATCACCCCCGTGCGGCGCCCTGCCGCCCGCCAAAAAGACAAGACCATGGAACAACTCACGCTGCACCCGATTCCCCGCCTGGCCGGCACGGTAAAACTGCCCGGCTCGAAGAGCATCTCCAACCGCACCCTGCTGCTGGCCGCGCTGGCCGACGGCCCTACCCTGGTGCGCGATCTGCTGGACTCCGATGACATCCGCCGCATGCTGGAAGCATTGGCCACGCTGGGCGTGAAAGTGGAACAGCAGGGCGACAGCCGCGACTTCCTGGTGCACGGCACCGGCGGTGCCTTTGCGGTGAAGGATGCCGACCTGTTCCTAGGCAATGCCGGCACCGCCTTCCGCCCGCTCACCGCCGCACTGGCGCTGATGCAGGGCAACTACCACCTGCATGGCGTGCCGCGCATGCACGAGCGCCCGATCGGCGACCTGGTGGACGCGCTACGCGTGGCCGGCGCCGACATCCGCTACCTGGGCAACGACGGCTACCCGCCGCTGCAGATCCACCCGGCCGGCATCAGCGCCGGCAAGGTGATTCCGGTGAAGGGCAATGTCTCCAGCCAGTTCCTCACCGCGCTGCTGATGGCACTGCCGCTGACCGGCGACAGCGTCACCATCGAGGTGGTGGGCGAGCTGATTTCCAAGCCGTATATCGAGATCACCCTCAACCTGATGGCGCGCTTCGGCGTCAGCGTGCAGCGCGACGGCTGGCAGCGCTTTACCATCGCCGCCGGCCAGCGCTACCGTGCGCCGGGTGAAATCCACGTCGAGGGCGATGCCTCCAGCGCTTCCTACTTCCTGGCGGCCGGCGCGCTGGCCGGCGGCCCGGTACGGGTGGAAGGGGTTGGCCGCAGCAGCATCCAGGGCGATGTGAAATTCGCCGACGCGCTGGCACTGATGGGCGCCGAGATCAGCATCGGCGACAACTGGATCGAGGCACGCGCGCCGCAAGGCGGCCTCAAGGCCATCGACGTGGACCTGAACCACATCCCGGATGCGGCAATGACCATCGCGGTGGCCGCGCTGGCCGCCAACGGCACCACCACCATCCGCAATGTGGAAAGCTGGCGGGTGAAGGAAACCGACCGCCTGGCGGCCATGGCCACCGAGCTGCGCAAGGTCGGCGCCAGCGTTGTGGAGACGCAGGACAGCATCAGCATCACCCCGCCGGCCACGCTGACCGCCAATGCCGAGATCGACACCTACGACGACCACCGCATGGCGATGTGCTTCTCGCTGGTGGCGCTGCTGGGTACGCCGGTGATCATCAACGACCCGAAATGTGTGGCCAAGACCTTCCCAGATTACTTCGAGGTGCTGGGCAAGCTGGCGGCGAACTGACCCCCCCCTTCCCCACCATCAAGGCCGCTGCATGCAGCGGCCTTTTGCACGCCCTCGGCTTGCCAAAGCAGCCCACAAAACACAAAATATTGCGCCGACAACTCACGAGAAACACAAGATGAGTAACCCGTTCAGCCTGCGCCGCGACTTCATGCAACGCTTCGACATGAACCTCCCCGCCCAGCCGCAATATCACGCCGAGGCGCTGACCATGTGGCAGAACATGCTGCAGGAGGAGTGGCAGGAATTCATGACCGCACTGCAGGACTACCAGCGCATCCAGCAGGCAGATGCTGCCGGGCAGACCCGGCTGCGTGCCGAACTGGCGGCCGAGGGCGTGGACGTGCTGAATGTGTTGATCGGCCTGCTGCTGTCGCAGGGGCTGCCGCTGGAAGACATGTTCGCCGCCATTCATGCGGCCAACCTGGCCAAGTGCGTGGACGGCAAGGTGGTGCGCCGAGAAGACGGCAAGATACTGAAACCGGCCGGCTGGCAGCCGGCGGATAAAGAGGGCGTGATTCGCGCCAGCGGCGGCTAACTGCCGCCAGCAGCACCCCTGATCCAGGGTTGCATCGCCTTGCCGTAGCAGCTGAACTGTCTGCGTCAGTGCGCCCTGGCTCAGGCTCTTGGCGAGGCCTTGTTGCCGGCACTAGCCTCGCGCAATACCAGCAAGCAGCTGCCTTAGCGTTTTGCGGCCAACTTGTGCAGCAGCTTGTCCAGCTGCGCGGCGAAGTTGGCGCGGTCGCGCTGGCTGAATGCCGCCGGACCGCCGGTCTGCACCCCGCTGTCGCGCAGCTCGGTCATGAAGTTGCGCAGCGCCAGCGCTTCGCGGATGGTGGCATCGCTGTACAGCTCGCCGCGCGGGTTCAGCGCCAGCGCGCCCTTGGCCACCACCTGTGCCGCCAGTGGAATGTCCGCCGTCACCACGATGTCGCCCGGCTGCGCCTGCTGCGCGATGTGGTTGTCGGCCACGTCGAAACCGGCCGGCACCTGCAACGCGCGGATATGCGGCGACGGCGGCACCCGCAGCAGCTGGTTGGCCACCAGCACGGTGGCCACGCCGGTGCGCTCGGCGGCACGGAACAGGATGTCCTTGATCACGCCGGGACAGGCATCGGCATCCACCCAGATGGTCATGCGTTACCCCGGTTGAATTTCTGCTGCCAGCTCTGGCGGGCGGCGCGGGCGCGCTCGAAGCGCTGCATCATCGCCTCGGCATCGCCGGCTTTCAGCTCGGCGCGCAGCGCGTCCAGCGTCTGCTGGAAAGTATCCAGCTCCACCAGCAGCGCATCGCGGTTGGCCAGGGCGATGTCGCGCCACATTTCCGGGTGGCTGCCGGCAATGCGGGTGAAGTCGCGAAAACCGGTGGCGGCGAAATCGAAACAGCGCTCGGCATCGGCCTTGCCGACAATGGCGTCCACATAGGCGAAGGCCAGCAGGTGCGGCAGGTGGCTGACGGTGGCGAACACCGCATCATGCTCGCCGGCACTCATCTGGTAGACGCGGGCGCCGCAGGCCTGCCACAGCTCGCGCACCAGTTCGGCGGCGGCGGGGTCGGTTTCCGGCAGCGGCGTCACCACGATGCGGCGGTTGTCGTACAGGCCGTACTGCGCGGCAGCGGCGCCGGACAGGTCGGAGCCGGCAATCGGGTGCGCCGGCACGCAATGCGCCAGCTGGCCAGGCAGGTGCTGGCGCATCAGCGCCACCACGTCGCTCTTGGTGCTGCCGCCGTCGGTGAGCACGCAATGGGCAGGCAAGTGCGGCGCGATCTCGGCGAACACGCGCCCCATCTGCCCTACCGGGGTGGCCACCAGCACCAGGTCGGCGCGGGCCACCGCCGTTACCGCGTCGTGGCTGGCTTCGTCGATGACGCCCAGCTCCACCGCCCGCTGCAGGTTGGCCGCAGAACGCCCGACGCCAATCACCCGCGTCACCTTGCCGGCGCGCTTCAGCGCCAGGGCAAACGAACCGCCGATCAGGCCGACGCCGATCACTACCAGGGTCAAGCCGCCCTCACCCACCTGCATACCGCATCCCGTGCCGTTGAATCAGAAGCGGCTATCATAACCGTATTTTGCCAATACCAGCGGAGCAGCCATGGCCCTGTCGCTGTACATCTATTACCGGGTTGACGGCAATTTCCTGCCAGCACAACAGCAAGCAAATGCGCTACTGGCAGAAATTCAGCAAAAAACCGGAATAGCGGGAAGATTGTTGCGACGTCGTGATGACGCGCAAACCTGGATGGAAATCTACGAGCCGATCGGCGACGCCGCTGCCTTCGGCGCCGCGCTGCAGGCCGCCGTCGCCCGCCAGCCCCTGCTGGCGGCGCTGCAGCGGCATGAGGAGTGGTTCCAGCCGCTGGATACCTAGTCCGCTAACGCTTGTTGCAGCCGCCGCGTCAGCGGCCACGCCTGCCACTGCCGCTGCTCCAGCTGGCGCAGCGGCCAGATGCCGGCCAGGCTGTTGCAGATGAAGGCTTCGTCCGCCGCCAGCACCTCGTCCGACAGCAGCCGTGCTTCGCGCACGGCGATGCCAAGGTTGGCCGCAAGCTGCAGCACGCAGGCGCGCATGGCACCGCTGACACCGCAGCGGTCCAGCGGCGGGGTAAGCAGTTCGCCCCTGCGCACGATGAACAGATTGCTCATGGTGCCTTCCACCACCGTGCCATCCATGTCCAGCATCAGCCCTTCGGCAATGGCGGCATCCTGCCACTCGCTGCGCGCAAACACGTTTTCCAGCCGGTTCAGGTGCTTGATGCCGGCCAGCAGCGGCTGGATCGCCAGCCGCGTGGCACACCAGCGCACCACCACGCCCTGCTCCGCGCGCTCGGCCGGATAGCCTGCCCAGGCGGTGGCGCTGACGATGCGCGTCGGCGTGACGTCTGCCGGCATGGCGTAGCCGCGCTGGCCGCTGCCGCGGGTCAGCACGATCTTCACCACCGCGCGCGGCAACTCGCCGGCCACGCGCGCGATCTCGTCCAGCAACAAGGCTTCGTCCGGGCAAGGCAGCCGCAGGCTGGCGCAGTCTGCGGCCAACCTTTGCCATTGCCAGTGCCACAGCAGCGGCTGGCCATGGCGCGCCTGCAGCGTGCGATACAGGCCATCGCCGTAGGCGAGGCCGCGATCGCTGGCGGCGATGCTGTCGCCCGGCTGGCCGTTGATCAGCATCAGGCCTGCTCCACGCCCAGTGCGCGCAGCAGGCCGCGTGCCTTGTGGCGGGTTTCCTGCAGCTCGCGCTCGGGGTCGGAGTCGGCGACGATGCCGCCGCCGGCGCGGAAGCGCAGCTGCTGGCCCTGCTGCATGAAGGTGCGGATCAGGATGTTCACATCCAGCGTGCCGTCGCGGTTGAGGTAGCCGAGGCTGCCGGTGTAGGCGCGGCGCGCGCTGTTTTCCAGCTCGCGGATGATCTGCATGGTGCGCACCTTGGGGCAGCCGGTGATGGTGCCGCCGGGAAACAGTGCGCGGAACACGTCCACGGTGTCCACCCCGGCGCGGATGCGGCCGCGGACATTGGATTCGATGTGATGCACGTAGGCGTAGCTGGCCACTGCCATCAGCTCGTTCACCTCCACCGTGCCCGGCTGGCAGATGCGGCCCAGGTCGTTGCGCTCCAGGTCGATCAGCATCACGTGCTCGGCCCGCTCCTTGATGCTGCTGATCAGCCGCTGCTTCAGCGCGGCATCCTCGGCGGCATCCGGCGAGCGCGGGTGGGTGCCGGCGATCGGGCGGGTATCCGCCCAACCGTCGTGCACGCGCACCAGCCGCTCCGGCGAGGAGCTGACGATGTGCGCGTCGCCGAAATCCGCCAGCGCGGAGAACGGCGCCGGATTGGCGCGGCGCAGCGCGGCGAACAGGTCCACCGGGCGCACTTCCTCGCCCAGCGTGGCGCGCCAGCCGCGCGAGATGTTGACCTGGAACACGTCGCCTTCGTAGATGTAGTCCTTCAGCTTCACCACCGCGTCGGTGTACCAGTGCGGCGGATCTTCCTCCAGCGCCTGCAGCTGCACCGGGTTGGCCGCAAACGCCGGCACGCCGGTCAGCGCCGCCTTCAGTTCGTCCAGCTGCACGGCGCTTTCCGCCATCAGCCAGCTCTGCTTGCCGGCGCGGTCGTGGATCACGGCAGCCGGGATACGCGTCAAGGCCGCCAACGGGAAGCTATCGCTGATCGCCGCCGGCACGCTGGGTTCGAACTCGGACAGCAGGTCGTAGCCCAGGTACACAAACCAGCCACCGGTGAACGGCAGGCCGTGCGGATTGGCCACCGCCAGCGGCGCCGGCAGCGCGCGCACGTCGGCCAAAAACGCCGCGCCCTCGCCTTCGCGGTATACGCGGCGGCGCTGCGGCAGCGCCATCAGGATGTCCCAGCCGATGTCGCCGGAGGACTGCAGCAGGTAGGGAAAGCGCGCCCGGTCGGCAGCATGCAGTGCCAGCAGGTCGGGCGTGTGGTTCAGCAGTTCGAAATGCATGGATTCGGCTCCAACGCGCACCACGTTGGCCGCAAAAGAAAAAGACCGCGCGAGTTTATCGCAGCGGTCTTGGCTGTCAATGTCGCCTGAGCGACCGGACATGGCTTATACGCGCTTGAACACCAGGGTACCGTTGGTACCGCCGAAGCCGAACGAGTTGGAGATCGCCACATCGATCTGCATGTCGCGCGCGGTGTTGGCCACGTAGTCCAGATCGCAACCGGCGTCGAAGTCCTGCTCGTGCAGGTTGATGGTCGGCGGCGCCACCTGGTTGTGCACGGCCAGGATGGAGTAGATGGCTTCCACGCCACCGGCGGCGCCCAGCAGGTGGCCGGTCATCGACTTGGTGGAGTTCACCGCCAGCTTCTTGGCGTGCTCGCCAAACGCCAGTTTCAGCGCATTGGTTTCGTTGGCATCGCCCAACGGGGTGGAGGTGCCGTGCGCGTTGACGTACTGCACCTGGTCGGCGTTGATGCCGGCATCGCGCAGCGCGTTGCTGACGCCGCGGGCCGGGCCTTCGGCGCTCGGTGCCGTGATGTGGTAGGCATCGGAACTCATGCCGAAGCCGATCAGCTCGGCGTAGATCTTGGCGCCGCGCTTCACCGCGTGTTCGTACTCTTCCAGCACGATCACACCGGCACCTTCGCCCATCACGAAGCCGTCACGGCCCTTGTCCCACGGACGCGAGGCGGTGGCCGGGTCGTCATTGCGGGTGGACAGCGCCTTCATGGCGGCAAAACCGCCCACTGCCAGCTTGGTGACCGCGCCTTCGGCGCCACCGGCCACCATGATGTCGGCGTCGCCGTACTTGATCAGGCGCGCGGCATCGCCGATGCAGTGTGCACCGGTGGTGCAGGCGGACACGATGCCGTAGCTCGGCCCCTGGAAGCCCTTGAGGATGGACACGTGACCGGCGATCAGGTTGATCAGCGAGCCCGGAATGAAGAACGGGCCGATCTTGCGCACACCGCCCTGTTGCAGCGCCACGCCGGTTTCCTCGATCAGCGGCAGGCCGCCGATACCGGAACCGATGTTGACGCCAACGCGGGTCTTGTCCAGACCGGGGATGTCATCCAGGCCGGCATCGGCCACGGCTTGCAGCGCAGCGGCAATGCCGTAATGGATGAAGGCATCCATGCGGCGGGCATCTTTTGCCGGAATGTACTGGGTGATGTCGAAATCTTTGACTTCACCGGCGATCTGGCAAGCCACATCGCTGGCGTCAAAACGGGTAATGGCAGTGATGCCACTCTTGCCGGCAAGGAGATTGGCCCAGCCGCTGGCGACATCGTTACCGACCGGGGACACATGTCCAAGGCCGGTCACTACTACTCTGCGTGTAGACACAGGGTATCTCCGTGAAATGTGGGAGCCTGGCTCCCGTTAGTCCCGACGCGGGACGCAATGCCTTGCAGCATTGAATCAAACACGCGTTTCAGAACTACTACAGCAAAAAACCTCTGCAGGCGCGTGTAGCCACACCGGCAGAGGTCCTGGTAAATCCAAGAAGGAATTACTTGTTCAGGTGAGCGGTAACGTAGTCTACGGCTTGCTGAACGGTGGTGATCTTCTCGGCTTCTTCATCCGGAATTTCGCACTCGAACTCTTCTTCCAGCGCCATAACCAGCTCAACGGTGTCCAGGGAGTCAGCGCCCAGATCGTCAACGAAGGAAGAATCGATCTTCACTTCGGCTTCATTCACGCCCAGTTGCTCGGCAACGATCTTCTTTACGCGCGCTTCGATGTTTTCCATTTGTTTAAACCCTATACCTTTCTGTGCTCGGGATAACAAAACCCCGCCATTCTACAAAAAAAAACCAGAGTAGCCTACCTAGAACAGCTTTCATCGCGGAAATGATGTCAGCCAGGTGACTGTTTGTTGCAACCTGTTTACCGCCAACGCCTTACGGCATCAGCATGCCACCGTTGACATGCAGGGTCTGGCCGGTGATGTAGGCCGCCTTGTCGGACGCCAGGAACAGCACCGCGTCGGCGATGTCCTGTGCGTCGCCCAGACGACCCAAAGCGATCTGGCTCACCAGCATCTCGCGCTGCGCTTCCGGCAGCGCGCGGGTCATGTCGGTGTCGATGAAGCCCGGCGCCACACAGTTGACGGTGATGCCGCGGCTGCCCACTTCGCGCGCCATCGACTTGGTGAAGCCGATGATGCCGGCCTTGGCGGCCGCGTAGTTGGTCTGGCCGGCGTTGCCCATCACCCCGACCACCGAGGCGATGTTGATGATGCGGCCAACCCGGGCCTTCATCATGCTGCGCAGCACGGCCTTGGAGGCCTTGAATACCGACTTCAGATTGGTATCCATGATGGCATCCCAGTCTTCGTCCTTCATGCGCATCAGCAGGCCGTCGCGGGTGATGCCGGCGTTGTTGACCAGAATCGCCACGTCGCCGTGTTCCTTGCCGATGGTGTCGATCAGCGCGTCGATGGCGCCCTCTTCACCCACGTTCAGCACCAGGCCGACACCGCCCCACTGCGCCAGGCGCTCGCCGATGGCGGCGGCGCCGCTGACGGAAGTGGCGGTGCCGATCACCTTGGCGCCGGCGGCGGCCAGAGTATCGGCAATGGCGGCACCGATGCCGCGCGATGCGCCGGTCACCAGTGCGACTTTACCTTGCAAGCTCATGTTTCTCTCCTACGTTGGCCGCAGGCGGCCAACCTGTGTTCGTTACGCCAGCTCGGCGCGGGCCGCTTCCAGCTTGGCGGCATCGGTCAGCGCGTGGCAGTTGACGTTGCCGTCGATACGCTTGGCGAGGCCGGCCAGCACCTTGCCCGGACCGCATTCGGCCATCAGCACGATGCCATCGGCGGCCAGCTGCTGGATGGTTTCGGTCCAGCGCACCGGGCGATACAGCTGACGGGTCAGCGCGTCGCGGATCTGGTCGGCATCGCTGTAGGCGGCCACGTCGGCGTTGTGCAGCACCGGCATCTGCGGCGCCTTGATCTCCACTGCGGCCAACGCTACGGCCAGACGCTCGGCGGCCGGCTTCATCAGCGTGCAGTGCGACGGCACCGACACCGGCAGCGGCAGCGCGCGCTTGGCACCCTTGGCCTTGCACAGCTCCATGGCACGCTCCACGGCGGCCTTGGCGCCGGCGATCACCACCTGGCCCGGCGAGTTGAAGTTCACCGGCTCCACCACTTCGCCCTGTGCCGCTTCGGCGCAGGCGGCGCGGATATCGTCGTCGGACAGGTTGAGAATGGCGGCCATGGCGCCCTCGCCTGCCGGTACCGCTTCCTGCATCGCTTGTGCGCGCAGGCGCACCAGCTTCACTGCATCGGCGAACTCCAGCGCGCCGGCAGCGACCAGCGCCGAGTATTCACCCAGGCTGTGGCCGGCCACCGCGGCCGGCACCGTGCCGCCCTGCGCCAGCCAGGCGCGGTAGGTAGCGACACCGGCAGCCAGCATCAGCGGCTGGGTGTTGACGGTGGCGTTGATCGCGTCGGCGGATTCGGCCTGCAGCATCGCCCACAGGTCTTCGCCCAGCGCGGCGGAAGCTTCGTCGAAAGTCTGTTTTACTACCGGCAGGTCGGCAAAGCCGTCCATCATCTTCAGGCTCTGCGAGCCCTGGCCGGGGAAAAGAAAGGCAAACGCCATGGCGGGTCTCCTTTTTGAAACGGGGTGAATGATGACGACTTGCCGGCATTAATGCAAAAAAACGATCAAACAATCGTATGAATCGAAGTTTGCCGCAGTTGGCCGACAATCACCGTCAATTAGACGGAAAACGGGCGCGACATTGCCGCGCCCGTTGGTTGCATCAGAAGCGCAGCAGCAGCGCGCCCCAGGCGAAACCGCCGCCGATGCCTTCCAGCATCACGGTCTGGCCACGCTGGATCTGGCCGCTCTTCACTGCGTGGTCGAACGCCAGAGGAATGGATGCCGCCGAGGTGTTGCCCTGCTCCGGCAGGGTAACGATCACCTTGTCCATCGACAGGCCCAGGTGCTTGGCGGTGGATTCGATAATGCGCAGGTTGGCCTGGTGCGGCACCAGCCAGTCCACGTCGGCCTGCGTCACACCGGCTTCGGCCAGGGTCTTCTCGGCGATATCGGACAGCGCCTTCACCGCGAACTTGAATACTGCCGGGCCATCCATGTACAGGAACGGTGTGCCATCCACCCCGCCGCTGGCGATCTGTGCCTCGGTCTTGAGGATGTCGCGGTAGCGGCCGTCTGCGGCCAACTTGGCATGCAGGATGCCCGGCTCGTCGGACGGGCCTACCACCACGGCGCCGGCGCCATCGCCGAACAGCACGCAGGTGCGGCGGTCTTCCCAGTCCAGCAGCCGACTCATCACTTCGGCGCCCACCACCAGCACGTTCTTGGCCATGCCGCTCTTGATGTAGCCGTTGGCGGTGGCCAGCGCGTAGACGAAGCCGGCGCACACCGCCTGCACGTCGAAGGCCGGCACGCCCGGGATGCCCAGCTTTTCCTGCAGGATGCTGGCTGTGCTGGGGAACACCATGTCGGGGGTGGTGGTAGCGACGATAATCAGGTCGATATCGGCGGCGGTCAGACCGGCGCTTTGCAGCGCCTGCAGCGACGCCTGGTAGGCCAGGTCGCTGGTTTTCTGATCGTCGGCGGCGATGCGGCGCTCGCGGATGCCGGTGCGGGTGACAATCCACTCGTCACTGGTTTCCACGCGCTCGGCCAGCATGGCATTGGTCAGGACGGTTTCCGGCAGGTAGCTGCCGGTACCGAGAATGCGGGAATAGGTCATGAGCTAACTTTAAGCTTCAGACTCGGGGCGCTTGAGATTTTGTAGTTGGGAAGCGACCCGGTCCGTGATGTGACCAATCACATTGGCGCGGACTTCCTCGCAAGCCTGCTCCAGTGCGATACGGAATCCCAGCGCGTCGGTGCCGCCGTGGCTTTTCACCACGATCCCGCGCAGGCCCAGGAAGCTGGCGCCATTGTAGCGACGGGGATCGACGCGGGCCTTGAAGTGTTTGAGCACCGGCAGCGCGGCCAGTGCGCACAGCTTGGTCCACCACGTGCGGGCAAACTCTTCGCGCAGGAAGGTTGCAATCATGTGCGCCAGCCCCTCGGAGGCTTTCAGCGCCACGTTGCCGGTAAAGCCGTCGCAGACTACCACATCTACCGTTGCCTTGAAGATGTCGTTGCCTTCGACGTTACCGTAGAAATTCAGGCCGGATTCGCGCAGCAGCTCGGCGGCGCGCTTGATGTTGTCGGTGCCCTTGATGTCTTCGGAACCGATGTTCAGCAGCCCCACGGTGGGGTTCTGCTTATGCTGCAGACTGGCCGCCAGCTCGGCACCCATGATGCCGAATTGCAGCAGTTGCTCGGGCGAGCAGTCCACGTTGGCGCCCAGATCCAGCACGCAGGTCTCGCCGCCGGTACCCGGCATCATCTTGGCGATGGCGGGGCGGTCGATACCCGGAATGGTCTTGAGCACGAATTTGGCGGTAGCCATCAGCGCGCCGGTATTGCCGGCGGAGACAGCGGCTTGGGCCTGGCCATCCTTGACCAGGTTGATCGCCACCCGCATCGACGAGTCTTTCTTGTTCTTCAGCGCCAGTTGCGGCGCCTCGTCCATGCCCACCACCTGGGTGGTGTGCTGCACGGTAATGCGTGCGCGCACGGACGCCGGCTGCGCGGCCAGTTCGGCTTCTATGCCGGCACTGTCGCCTACCAGGATCAGATTGACGTCGGGGGTGTCTTGCAGAAATCTGACGGATGCCGGGACGGTGACCTTGAGGCCAACGTCACCGCCCATGGCATCGATCGCTACGGTGATGGTCATTAACGTGGAACGGTAGCGGAGCTACCTGTAGTTATGAAGATGAGTAGCGATGGGGTGACGAGAATTACTCGCCCTTGGCCTTCACAACCTGGCGACCACGGTAGAAGCCGTTCGGGCTGATGTGGTGACGCAGGTGGGTTTCACCGGTGGTCGGCTCTTTGGCCAGGGCCGGAACGGTCAGAAAATCGTGTGCACGATGCATGCCGCGCTTGGACGGGGACTTTTTGTTCTGTTGAACAGCCATGGTCGACTCCTAAGTAATACAAGTAAAAGTTCAGGACCCGGATTTCTTCAGCTTTGCCAGTACCGCAAACGGGTTAGGTTTGTCAGCCTTGGCGCGCTCCAGATGCTCCGAGCCGCAGTCGTCGTGTTTCGCCGACAGCGGCAAGCCCATAATGATTTCGTCTTCGATCAGTGCCAGCACGTCGAACTCGTCTTCGGCCATGATGGCATCGAGTTCTTCGTCCTGCGCCACCGCGTCGTCCAGCTTCGTCTCGTTGGAGAACAGCGTGATCACGCCGTCACTTTCGATCGCGAAGGGCAAGACCCCCAGGCAACGCTGACAAGTCAGCTCAACGTTGGCCGCAAGCCGGTAGCGCAGCGAAGGACGGCGCAGGCGATCGGCAAAACCGGCCAGCGACAACTTCACCGCGCCGGCCGTGGTAGCCAGCACTTGGTGCACCCGTTCGTCCAAGTCGGCGATGGCCAGTTCTTTTTCAAGTTGGCTGCCGTCGCGGGCGAAAGCGAGCGGATCAATCAAAATCGGGTTAGACATAAACCTTGGATGATATAATCGCGTTAGGTAATTTGTCAAAACAATCAGGGCTTAGGCTGCATTTCGTCCGCCGTGCCGTGGCAAAAGCCATGAAATGCCACCGAAAGACGTGCAGCTTACCGCAAACGGAACCTTCATGCAGATCGTCCTTGCCTCCACCTCCCGCTACCGCCGCGAAATCGTCGAACGTCTCGGCCTGCCGATCATCGCCGCCGCGCCGGTATGCGACGAAACCCCGCTGCCGGGCGAAACCGCACTCGATACCGCGGTACGGCTGGCTCGCACCAAGGCCATGTCGCTGGCCGAGCGCTTCCCAGACGCGCTGATCATCGGCGGCGACCAGGTAGCGCTGCTGGACGGCCAGCAGATCGGCAAGCCCGCCAGCTTCGACAACGGCGTGGAGATGCTCAAGTGGATGAGCGGCCGCACCGTGGTGTTCCACTCGGCACTGGCGCTATACAACAGCAAGAGCGGCCACATCCAAGAAGACGTGGGCATCACCCGCGTCACCCTGCGCCAGCTGTCCGAGCAGCAGATCCGCAACTACCTGACGCGCGAGCCGGATGCGCTGCACTGCGCCGGCAGCGCCAAGAGCGAGACCCTGGGCGGCGCACTGCTGCAGAAGGTGGAAGCGGACGACCCCAACGCGCTGATCGGCGTGCCGCTGTTCGCTCTGGTCACCATGTTGCAGAACGAAGGCGTGGAGATCCTGTGATGGCCGGTACCCTGTTCCTGATTCCCACCCCGCTGGGCGAAGGCGATACCCCGTGGCTGCCGGAGGGCGAGCGCGCCCGCGTAATCCATATCAGCCACTTCGTGGTGGAAGCGGAAAAGACCGCGCGCAAGCACCTGAAACAGCTGGGCGTCAGCACGCCGATTCGCGAACTGGTGATGCACACGCTGAACGAGCACACCAAGCCCGCCGACGTGGCCGCGCTGCTGGCACCGTTGGCCGCAGGGCTGGACGTGGGCCTGGTATCGGAAGCCGGCTGCCCGGCAGTGGCCGACCCCGGCGCGCAGCTGGTGGCGCAGGCACACGAGAAAGGCTACCGCGTGGAGCCGCTGATCGGCCCGTCGTCGATTCTGCTGGCGCTGATGGCCAGCGGCGCCAACGGCCAGTGCTTCGCCTTCCATGGCTACCTGCCGGTGGACGCCGCCGAGCGCGCCAAGGCGATCAAGGCGCTGGAAGCCCGCTCGCGGCAGAACAACGAAACCCAGGTATTCATCGAAACCCCGTACCGCAACAACGCGCTGCTGCAACAGCTGCGCGAAACGCTGGCGCCAGCCAGCCGCCTGTGCGTGGCCGCCGACCTGACCGCGCCGACGCAGACCATCGTCAGCCGCTTGGTGAAAGACTGGCCCAAGCTGGCGCCGGACTTCCACAAGCGGCCGGCGATCTTCGTGATTCACGCCGGCTGAGTCCCCGGCCATGCCACGCGGCCGCGCTTTGTGCTTCTACCACCCCACCCTGCCCGAGCGCCGGCTGCACAGCGGCTTCAACTGGCTGGCCTGCATCACCCCCACGCTGTGGGCGTTGAGCGAAGGGCTGGCCTGGCACGCGCGCTGGCTGCTGCTGTCCGAATTCGTGTTTGCCGGGCTGCTGCTGGCCAGCGGGGATGCGGAGACCCTGCTGCTCGGCCTGGCCTACCTGGCACGCAATATCTGGCTGGCACGCCAGGGGCCGCAGTGGCTGATCGCCAGCCTGCTGCGCCAGGGCTACCGCCAGGCGCCGCCCGATCCGTTCACCACCCCGCTTACTCCGCCCTGAGCCCCGGCTGCAACACCCGGCCCAGCGCCGCCTGCGCCGCCGTATCCAGCCGGCCTGCGGCCAACCTCGCCGTCGCCAGCCCCAGTGCGCAGTACAGCGCATCATCCGCTGCCGACAACACCGCGCGATGCCTGGCCACCGTGCCGGCATCGCCCCGGGCGATCGGCCCGGTGAGCGCCGCCGGCGGCCCCAGCGCCAAGGTGTTTTCCAATGTCTGCCGCATCAGCCCGCCCAGCACCGCGGCGGCGATGTCGTCGCTCATGCCGGCCTGCGCCGCCACCCGCGCCGCCAGGTCGTGCAGCGTCACCAGATAATTCGAGGCAATCGACAGCGCCGCGTGGTAGGCCGCCTTGCCGCCCGGCGCCAGATCAAACGGCACGCCGCCGATGGCGCTGGCGAACTCGCGCAAGGCGGGAAAGGCCGCAGGATCGCCCTCCAGCGCGCAGCGGGTGCCGGCAAAGCCCTGCACCGCCCGCGCCGGCTCGGCAAACGAGAACGCCGGGTGCAGGCTGGCGCACTGCACGCCCAGTGCCGCCAACGGTGCCAGCAAGCCGGCCTCGCCCACGCCACTGGCGTGAAACACCACGCTGCCGGCCGCCACGTCGCCACTGGCCGCCAGCGCCGCAGCCACGCCAGCGATGGCGCCATCCGGCACCGCCAGCAGGGTAAGGTTGGCCGCAGGCAACGCCTGCAGGCTGTCGCGTGGCTCGCCGCCGCCGATGAAGGCACAGGCCTGCTCGGCCGCCGCCAGGCTGCGGCACAGCACCACGCCGATGCGGTAGCGGCCACTGTGCCGCGCCAGCTGCGCCAGCGTCTTGCCCAGGCGGCCGGCGCCGATGATATTGAGGGTAAGCATGTTCCGTTCCTTATCCATGCCGCTGGCTTGACAGGGCGCCGACAGCACGACGACGATGGCGCCTCACTTCCCGGAGACCACCATGCCCTTGATCCTGTTTCTGGCCGCCTTCGCCGTACTGTTCTTCTACGGGGTGGCGCTGTACAACGGCCTGGTGCGGCTGAAGCACGAAGTCAGCAAGAGCTGGGCCAATATCGACGTGCTGCTGAAGCAGCGCCACGAAGAGCTGCCCAAGCTGGTGGACGTGTGCCGCCACTACAGCCAGTTCGAGCAGAGCACGCTCAGCCAGGTGATGGAAGCGCGCGCCATGCTGTCCGAGGCGGCGCGTGCGGCCAACGTTGGCCGCATCGGCGAGCTGGAGGGCCAGCTACGCAGCCTCACCGGCCAGATTTTCGCGGTGGCCGAGGCCTACCCGGAGCTGAAGGCCGACCAGCAGTTCCAGCACCTGATGCTGCGCATCAGCGAACTGGAGGAAGCCATCGCCGACCGCCGCGAACTCTACAACGAAGCGGTGAACAACAACAACGTGCGCATCGAGCAGTTTCCGGACGTGCTGGTGGCCAATCTGTGCGGCTTCGCCGCCGCGCGCCCGCTGCGCTTTGCCGAGGCCGAGAAGCGCGACATCAACGTGCACGAACTGTTCACCCGCTGACATGCGCACCCTGCTGGAATACGGCTGGGGCACGCTGCTGCCGTACGCGCTGCTGCTATTGCTGTACTGGCGGCTGGGCAGCGCGCCGCAGCTGCCGTTTGTCGCCAGCGCCAGCCTGGGCGGCCTACTGCTGTGGGCCTGCTTCTATCGCCACTACCGCCACGTGGCCGACACCCCCACCGCCACCACCCGCGCCGCCGCGCAGGGCTACACCGAATGCTACGGCGCCGCGGCCGCGCCGGGCGGCAAGCCGCTGCTCAGCCCCTACGGCAAGCGCCCGTGCCTGTGGTACCACGCCGAATGCCAGTACCAGGGCCGCGAGTACCAGCAGCGCCACCGCGAATCCCACCGCAGCGACGATGCCTTCCGCCTGCTGGACCAGCGCGGCGAGGTGGTGGTGCTGCCGGCCGGCGCGCTGGTGGACAGCCGCCACCAGCAGCGCTGGCGCGACGGCGACTACCGCTACACCGAGCACTGGATCGCCGCCGGCGACCCGCTGTACGTGCTGGGTGAACTGCAGCGCGCCGGCGAGCACCCGCGGCGACAGGATTTCCGCGACGACCTGCAACTGACGCTGAACCAGTGGAAAGACGACCAGCACACCCTGCTGCGCCGCTTCGACCGCAACGGCGACGGGCAACTGTCGGCGGAGGAATGGGAGCAGGCGCGCCAGGCGGCACAGACACAGGTACAGGCCATGCACCGCGAGCTGGCGGCGGCGCCGCTGGGCAGCCAGCTGCAACAGCCGGCCGACGGCCGCCCCTTCATCATCAGCTGGCGCAGCCCGCAAGACACCGCGCGCCGCCTGCGCCGGCTGGCCTGGTGCCACGCCGCACTGGCCACCCTGGCGGCGCTGCACAGCGTCAAACTGCTGCTGCACTAGCCTGCGCGGCCACCCGGACAGGCCGGCGGAGCCGCTAAAACAGGCCTGCGGCCAACGTTGGCCACAACGACAAGGGCGTGGCCGATGGCCACGCCCTTGCCACTTCCCGCCGCGGCTACTGCACGCGGCGCATGCGCGCGATCGCCTCCGCCAGCCGCTCGACACCGGTGGTGTAGGCCACCCGCACATGCTGGCCGGCGCGGTGGCTACCGAAATCCGCCCCCGGCGTGATCGCCACCTTCACCTCGTCCAGCATGCGCTGGCAGTAGGCAAAACTGTCGTCGGTCACCGCCGACACGTCGGCGTAGATGTAGAACGCGCCGTCCGGCACCGAATCGATGTGCCAGCCCAGCTTGGGCAATTCCTGCAGCAGGAAGTCGCGGCGGCGGCCGAACTCGGCGCGGCGCTCCTCCAGCTGCTGCAGCACCGCCGGCTGGAACGCCGCCAGCGCCGCGTGCTGCGCCGCCGCCGGCGGACACAGGAACAGGTTCTGCGCCAGGCGCAGCGCCGGCTCCACGCAATCCTGCGGCACCACCAGCCAGCCCAGCCGCCAGCCGGTCATCTGGAAATACTTGGAAAAGCTGTTGATCACGAACACATCGTCCGCCAGCGACAGCGCGCTGAACGAGTCCGCGCCGTAGCTCAGCCCCTGGTAGATCTCGTCCACGATCAACGCCGCGCCCTTGTCGCGACACAGCGCCGCCAGATCGGCCACCTCGTCGCGGCTGAGCATGGTGCCGGTGGGGTTGGCAGGTGTGGCCACCATGGCGGCCACGGTGTTGGCCTGCCAGTTGGCCGCGGCGGCATCGGCCAGCAGCTGGTAGCGAGTGGACGCATCCACCGCCACCGTCTGCGGCACGCCGCCCAGCAGGCTGACGAAGTGGCGGTTGCATGGATAAGTCGGATCCGGCATCAGCACGCCATCGCCCTGTTCCACCAGCAGCGCCAGCGCGATCTGCAGCGCACCGGATGCCCCCGGCGTCACGATGATGCGCTCCGGCGATACCGTCACTCCGAAGCTCTGGCGGTAGAAATCGGCGATCGCCACGCGCAGCTGCGGCAAGCCCTGCGCCGCGGTGTAGAAGGTATGCCCGGCCGCCAGCGCCGCGCGCCCGGCCTCTACGATGGCCTCCGGGGTGGCGAAGTCCGGCTCGCCCACTTCCAGGTGGATCACATCATGCCCGGCCGCCTGCAACGCCCGCGCCTTCTCCAGAATCGCCATCACCTGAAACGGCGCAATCGCGGCCAACCTGTTCGATAGTTTCACTGCAGCCCCTTCCATCCCTTTAGCTAGCACCGGCCCGTCATGGCCCCATGCCATCCAGTATGCCGCAGCAAAGCAGTGGTTGACAGCCATAGGGGCGGCATCTATACTGCGCAGCCTGTCGCGGAGAGGTGGCAGAGTGGTCGAATGTACCTGACTCGAAATCAGGCGTACGTGCGAGCGTACCGAGGGTTCGAATCCCTCCCTCTCCGCCAGACCACACAACTAAGCCCTTGAGAAATCAAGGGCTTTTTTGTTTTTCCCTTCCAAGGAAAACTCTGTTTTTCTCCTGACTACCTCCTAATATTTCTACAAACCTTCTAAAAAAACCGTCCACAACCACATTGTAACATGCTGATTTTCATTAAATTTTCTTCTGAAAATCAGTCAGGTGCATTCATCAGACACTGACAACAAGAAAGCAGTGGCGACACCCACCCTGTTACACCCCCTCTCAAAGCAAGACACATTATACCAATGTGCTAGCATGGTAGATCTGGGCTAATTGCTGCCGGTCATCGGCTTCGCAGACCAGCCATTGCGGGGCAGCCTCCCCCCGACACCGATCAGACCAAACTTCATGAAACACTACCAAGACACAGAAACCGGAATGATTCATGCGTTTGAAGACGATTACGATCCCTTCACCGCGAACAATCGGAACATTCCCAAGACACTGACGGAAACGATCAAGCCGAAGCCTGACGATTCTCACATCTGGTATCAGGAGGATTGGATCAAACAAGAAAATGCCCCGCCGGGATATACCCCTCCAATCTCTAGTGTTCCTTCGTATAACCCTGCATGGATGGCCCACTTGCGGCCCTATACGGCAATTCATCGTGATACCAATGCGGGCTTGAACATCACGTTTGACCAGATCAACGCAAACTCCTATGACGGGAGCCAGTTGGCTAATGTGGTTGCAATCCTTCCGCTCGGCAACAAGAGTGGGATACCGGCCCTTGTTAGCTATGATGGAGCCATAGCAATTCCTCAGTGTGAAGATTTCCCAAGCAAGGCCGACGGGGTCAGAAAGCTGAATGAGGTGCTTTGTAGCCTGTTACTAGGGGGCATTCACACGGAAGTGCTTCACTCGGAAGCGCTAGTGGTTGGGGCTTTGTACGAAAAGAAAAGTCTCTTCGCATACATCCCATCGCTTCACTCTTCCCTGCGCTTGAACTGGGCTGCTCCAACTGACCGCCTTCAGCCACTCATGTACCCCAGAGTGCTGATGGTGAGCGACATGCACAAGGCACTTCACCAGGGTCAACAGGTAGTTCGGGCTATCGGTAACTTCTCCCCACTGTTCCTTCTGAGCGGCTACACAGCAATGGTGTATCGGAACAACAGTGATGCACTCAACAACCTCTGGATCGCAGTGGAGCAGCTTACCGAGCACCTATGGGCTGAACAGTACGAAAAGAACAAACATAACTTTCCGGCTCGGGTAGCGCGGTGCCATGCCAAAGTAGCTAAGGCAATCCGTAGCGATCAAATCAAGGCGAAGCAGAGGCAGTTACGCCTAGCCAAGATAATCAGCAAAGATTGCCACAAGGTACTCGAGCTAGCCCGCATCACGCGCAATGATCTTGTTCATCGAGGCATAGTACCTGCCTCACAACACATTGAGCTCTTGTGGCGGACACTACCTGAATTGCTTGAAGTAGCATCAGGAGTAGAACATCTAGGCCTGAGAATGCTTGGTGGGGGCATGGTGGATAATTGGGGTATTCCACCTCGGACTAACTTTGATGAGTGGGTGGAACTGGCGAATAACCTTCTATAATTCCACTCGAAAGCAAGCCCTGGCGCGGCTTTCAAGGGCATAACTTCATTTTTTATTAGAAAACAAAACACCACAAGCCGTTGAAATTGTTGTATTTATTATCTAACTCGAAATCAGGCGTACGTGCGAGCGTACCGAGGGTTCGAATCCCTCCCTCTCCGCCAGACCACACAACTAAGCCCTTGAGCAATCAAGGGCTTAGTTGTTTTTCCGCGCCGGGAACCAGCGGTTTCCGTCCCCACTTCCTTCCGGCACGGCGACAAGGCTGCGCATAACAACTGCTGCCCAACGCGCGGCCGCCATCGCATCGGCGCCAGCTCTTACTGGGCGAACTGCCGGTACAGCTGCTGGTAGGCGCCGCTGCGCCGCAGCCGCTCCAGCGCCTCCTGCCAGCGCTGCACTTCCGCCGTCGGCGTATCCGGCGACAGCGCGATGTAGCCGTCGTCGTCGTTGACCTTCACCGGCAGCTGGCTCACCTCGCGCGGGCTGATATCGGCAGCGCGCAGTTTTTGCGCGAAATCGCGGCTGGATGACACCACCAGCGCTACCCGCCCGGCCACCAGCATCTGCAGACAGCCCTCGTAGCTGTCACTGCGCGACAGCCGGCTGAAGCCCAACTGGCTCAGGCGCTGATCGTGCACATTGCCATTGAGCACGCACACCGGCAGCAAGCGCGCCTCCTCCAGCCGGCTGACGCCGGTGGGATAGGCGCTGCGTTCGTAGAGATAGTCTGCCTCCTGCCAGATCGGCCCGACCCAGCGTGCCTGATCCTCCCGCGTCGGCGTGCGGTTGAGGTTGAACAGCGCCACGCCCGGCTGCGTGCGCAAGGTCTGCCAGCCGCGAGCCAGCGGCACGTCTCGCAGAGCGGCCTGCAACTGCAAATCCTGCTGCAGCTGCAGCAGCAACTCCACGAAGAAGGCGCGCTTGCCGCCATGCGGCAGGCCATGCAGCGGCCCATCGCGGTAGGCGACCTGGCCGTCGGTGCTGTGGGTCAGCAATAACCAGTTGCCCGCCTGCGCCTGTGCGCCCAACAACATGCAGGCCAGCAGGCTGTGGCGCAGCGGCAGCCGGATGTGAATTGCAGCAGCCATCAACACCTCGCCTCCGGGTCTAGAAATACCAACATACTAGAAATATTAGCCGCTCCTACAGCGGCAGCTCGCCCAGCTTGTCCTTCAGCGTCTTCATCACAATGTAGGAACAGATGTCGCGCATGCCCGGCAGCTTGTTGAGCTTTTCCACCACGAAAGTGGAAAACGCGGTCAGCCCGCGGGCGCGGATGTGCAGCACGTAGTTGCAGGCGCCGCTCACCACGTAGGCGGCCACCACCTCGTCGAAGGCGTTCACCTGCTGCAGGAAGGCGTCGTGCCAGTCCGGGTGGCTGTGATCCACGGTGACGTGCACGATGGCCTCCAGCTCGAAGCCCAGCTGCGCCGCGTCAAGTCGCGCGTGGTAGCCCTGGATCAGGCCGTTTTCCTCCAGCGTGCGCACCCGGCGCAGGCAGGCCGATGGCGACAGCGCCACCCTGTCGGCCAGGTCCTGGTTACTGAGCCGACCGTTGCCCTGCAGTGCGTTCAGAATGCGAAAATCGATGGCATCCAGCTGCATACGCAAGATCCTTTCTTTCAATAGACGAATAACTGCATGATTTGCGAAAAATCGCCGTTTCGCAACGCGAGTTTGCAACCAGCCCGGCAAAGCGCGGTGCTAGGATTCTGCCATGGACAACGGTGCGGCCAACGTACCGGAGATTGCAGCCGCCGGCCCGCCCGGCACCACCGAAAGGAATACCGACATGCTGACCCGTGCCGACTGCCTGGCCGCCGATGCGCGCGACCCGCTGGCTTCGTTCAAGCCGCAATTCAACCTGCCGCAGGGCGTGATCTACCTGGATGGCAACTCGCTGGGCGCGCAGCCCAAGGCCGCCATGGCGCGCTGTGCCGAAGTGGTGGCGCAGGAATGGGGCGTGGGCCTGATCCGCAGCTGGAACAGCGCCGGCTGGTTCGAGCTGCCGGGCCGGCTGGGCAACAAGCTGGCCAAGCTGATCGGCGCCGGCGAAAACGAAGTGGTGGTTACCGACACCACCTCGCTGAACCTGTTCAAGGCGCTGGCCGCCGCGGTGCGCATCCAGCAGCAGGACCAGCCGGCGCGCCGCGTCATCGTGTCCGAACGCGACAACTTCCCCACCGACATCTACATGATCGAGGGCATGATCGACCTGCTGCAGCAGGGCTACCAGCTGCGCCTGATCGACGACGCGCTGCCGCTGGAGCAGGCGCTGGATGCCGACGTGGCGGTGCTGGCGCTGTCGCACGTCAACTACCGCACCGGCGCCATGTACGACATGGCCGCGGTCAGCGCGCAGGCGCACCGCCATGGCGCGCTGGTGATCTGGGATCTGGCGCACGCCGCCGGCGCGGTGCAGGTGGACCTGAACGCCGCCGAGGCCGACTTCGCGGTGGGCTGCACCTACAAATACCTGAACGGCGGCCCCGGTTCGCCGGCCTTCATCTGGGTGGCGCCGCGCCACCAGGACCGCTTCTGGCAGCCGCTGTCCGGCTGGTGGGGCCACAACCGCCCGTTCGCCATGGCCGACAACTACCAGCCGGCGCACGGCATCCGCCGCTTCCTGTGCGGTACCCAGCCGATCACCTCGCTGGCGATGGTGGAATGCGGGCTGGACGTATCGCTGCAGGCCGACATGGCCGACATCCGCGCCAAGTCGCTGGCGCTCACCGAGCTGTTCATCCAGCTGGTGGAACAACGCTGCGGCCAACATCCGCTGACACTGATCACCCCACGCGAACACGGCAAACGCGGCAGCCATGTCAGCTACCGCCACCCGCAGGGCTTCGCGGTGATGCAGGCGCTGATCGCCCGCGGCGTGATCGGCGACTACCGCGAGCCGGAAGTGCTGCGCTTCGGCGTTACCCCGCTGTACCTGGGCCATGCCGATATCTGGGACGCGGTGGAAGTGCTGCGCGACATCCTAGACAGCGGCAGCTGGGACCGCCCCGAGTTCCACCGCCGCGCCTCGGTAACCTGAGCCGGCTGCGACCAGCCTACTTGTACACACGACAATGCCGCTCAACCATGAGCGGCATTTTTATTGCCCGTAAGTGAACGGGCTGGTGGGCACGCTACGCTTTGCCCACCCTACGAGCGAGTAGAACCGAACCGATGTGCCCTAACCCCGTTGGCGCGAGCCGGGCAAAAGGGTGCGCCCCCGGTGTTAAGCCGCCGCTTTGTCTGAGCCGCGCGACGTTAGCGCGCGGCGAGTTCGGCGGCGCCTGGGGCGTGCCTTTTTGCACGGGGTTTCGAGTGGCCGTCGGGGAGTCGGGGATCGCCAAGGGGGCCGCGGTGGCCCCCTTGGCCTGTCAGCCGGGCGGAACCGGCACCAAAATCAACATCCGCGCAGCGGATACAAAACCAGACGCGGTAAACATTGGGCTTCGCTACACTCAACCCAACCTACGCCTCCCACCATGAAGAATGCGGCCAACCCTTCAAAGGTTGGCCGCATCGTCAACACCGACAAGCCCCGCCCGTTACTGCGCCTCCAGCTGCTGCAACAGCGGCAGATCGACGATATCGATGTCGCGGCCGTTCACCGCGATGGCGCCCTGCTCCACCAGGCTGTGCAGCACGCGCGAGAAGGTTTCCGGCGTGATGTTCAGCCGCGAGGCGATCACGTTCTTGTTCACCGCCAGCCGCACCACGCTGTCGTCGCGCTGGCGCTGCAGTTGCAGCAGATAGCCGGCCACGCGCTGCAGCGAGTTCTCCACCGAGTAGCGCGCCACGTCGCGCATCAGGTTGTGCAGCCGCAGCGACAGCCCGGCCAGCATGCGCTGCGCGAAGCCGCTGTCGCTGGCGATGGCGGCCTGGATGGCGTGCACGCTGACATGCAGCAGCAGGCCGTCCTCGATGAACTGCGCCATCACCGGAAAGCTTTTGCCGAGGAACATGGCGGCCTCGCCGAAGCTCTGCCCCGGGTGCAGGATCTCCACCACCTTTTCCACCCCGCCGTTGGAGCTGAGCGCCAGCTTCACCTTGCCGTACACCAGCAGATACATGCCGTCGCAGGCATCGCCGCGCTGGAAGATCACCTGGCCTTTTTGCCCGCGCACTTCGCGCGTGGCCGGCACCAGCGCCTGCAACTGCGGCGGCGACAGCTGCTGGAACAGCGGCTGGTGGCTGAGGAATACCGCGACATCAATCGGCACCATGCTGGCTTCGTCCTATCGAAACAATGGAGGCAAGGCTACGCCGCCCCCCGCCGGCAAACCATGCACCGGAAGGGGGGGCCGGCTACGCCCTAATGACTAGTGCCGCCGGAACGCGTCACCTTGTTGTACACATTGTATTTGCCGATCGGTTTCATCATCGGCAGCGCCGCCACTTCGCGGAAGTTGGCCGCATCCACCACCACCAGCTCGCCCGGCGTTTCCATGATGCTCACCAGCGCGTAGCGGCCGTCGCGGGTGAACTCGACGTGGGCATTGGTCTTGCCCGGCCGTAGCGTCAGCTGGCGTACCACCTGGAAACTGCGCTTGTCGATGATGCTCAGCGTGTCCTTGCGCGGCGACATCATCGCGTCCACCCAGGCGTAGGGCGTGTTCTCGTGGCTGCGCAGGAAGAAGCCCGGCCCCGGGGTGGCGATGTTGGCCGCCACCTGCCAGCGGTCCATGTCGATCACCGTCACCCGGCCGCCTTTCAGGTTCGGCGTCGCCATGTAGTGGTGGCCGTCCTGGGTGAAGGTGATGCCGGAGCCCAGGTGCGGCATGCCGTCCAGCGGCAGCTCCGCCACCTTGCTGCGGCTGTCGAGGTTGATCACCTGCGCGTGGCCGTCGCGCGAGGCGGCCATCACATGGCGGTAGCTGTCGTCGAAGAAGAAATCGTCCAGCACCATGTCCAGCGGCGTCACCCGCGGGTTGAGGTAGCCGGGCACGGCCAGACCCTCGCCCATCTGGTAGTCGTGCACGTAGCCGGGGTAGATCGCCGCCGCCTTGGGGTTGTAGGAGATTTCCCACAGCTCGGCGGCGTCCTTCAGCGCCACGATGAAGCTCTGTCGCGGCGCGGCGTCGTACACCGCCGACACCCGCGACGGCTTGCCGCCACGGTCGGTTACCGCAAAGGTCTTCACCGGTTTCAGGCCATTGGCGTCGAGCAGCACCAGCGTCTGCGGTAGCGTGTTGCCGGCCAGCACCCAGCGGCCGTCGCCGGACACCGCCACGTTGCGGGTGTTCAGCCCGACGCGGATCTCGGCCACCGGCTGCAGCGTGTACAGGTCGTACTGCGTCACCCAGCCATCGCGGCTGGCAAAGTACACAAAGCGGCCATCCGGCGAGAACTTCGGCCCGCCATGCAGCGCAAAGCGGCTCTGGAAGCGGGTCACCGGCGTGAAGCGGTCGCCATCCAGCACGGTAACGTGGTGATCGCCGGCCTCCACCACCACGAACAGGTTGCGCGGGTCGATGTTGGCGGCAAAGGTTGGCCGCAGCGGCAGCTTGGCCGGGTCGAGATACTGGATGCGCGAGGCGGCGGTATCGGCCTCGCGCCACACTGGCGGCGCGGCCGGCGGGGTGGCCAGCCAGGCGGCCAGCTCGCGGATGTCGGCGTCGGCCAGCTTGCCGCCGAAGCCGGCCATCTGCGTGGCGGCGCGACCGTCGCGGATGGTGCGCAGCACCTCGTCCGGCTGCAGCCGCTCCAGGCTTTGCGGCAGCAGCGCCGGCGCCATGGCGCCCATGCGCTGCGCGCCGTGACAGCTCAGGCAGTGCTGCTGGTACAGCGCGGCGGGGTCGGCGGCGTTGGCCGCCAGCGGCAGCAGGGTCAACAGCAGGCCGGTCAGCAGGGTCTTCATGGCTGTACCCCCGGCGCGGCACTGCCGCGCTGCCACGGCGTCAGCGGCGGCAGGCGGTGCGCGCCTGCCGTCACGCCGATCTCGGCATCGGACAGATAGCAGGCCGGGTCGGCGGCCCAGTAGTCGCCGGTCAGCTGCCAGGCGCGCACGCGGGTGTTGCCGTTGCAGATCGCCAGCTGGCTACAGGCGGCACAACGGCCGTGCACCGGCCGCGGCCGCTGTTTCAGCCCGGCCATCAGCGGGTGGCTGGTATCCGGCCAGATGGCGGAGAACGGCCGCTCACGCACATTGCCCAGTGTCACCTGCCACCACATGGTGTCCGGATGCACATTGCCGAGGTTGTCGATATTGGCGACGTTGACGCCGCTGGCATTGCCGCCCCACTGCTGCAGGCGCTGGCGCAGCGCGTCGACTTGCGCCGGGTAATGCCGCGCCGCCCACTGCAGCAGGTAGACGCCGTCGGCGTCGTTGTTGCCGGTAACGTAGTCGCGGCTGATGCCGGCCTGCAGCTCGGCGTGGCAGGTATCCAGCAGCAGCTCCATCGCCCAGCGGGTGCGGGCGTGGCGCGCGTCGCTGTCGCGGTGCTTGTTGCCGCGCCCGGCGTAGTTGAGATGCGAGAAGTAGAACTTGGCGATGCCTTCGTCGGCCACCAGCTGCAGCAGCGCCGGCAGGTCGTGGGCGTTGTCCTCGGTCATGGTGTAGCGCACGCCCACCTTCATGCCGGCATCGCGCGCCAGGCGGATGCCGCCCAACGCCAGCGCGAAGCCGCCGTCCAGGCGGCGGAACTTGTCGTGGGTGGCGCCGATGCCGTCGAGGCTGACGCCGACGTAATCGAAGCCGACCTCGGCGATGCGGCCAACGTTGGCCGCATCGATCAGCGTGCCGTTGCTGGACAGGCCGACGTAGAAGCCCATCGCCTTGGCGCGGCGGCCGATGTCGTAGATGTCCGGCCGCAGCAGCGGCTCGCCGCCGGACAGGATCAGCACCCGCACGCCGCAGGCGTACAGGTCGTCCATCACCGCGAATATTTCAGCGGTGGACAGCTCGCCCGGGAAATCCTTGTCGGCGGAGATGGAATAACAGTGCTGGCAGGTGAGGTTGCAGCGGCGGATCAGGTTCCAGATCACTACTGGACCAGCAGGCGGGCCGGACGGCGCCCGCGGCGGCGCCACTGGCGCCGGGTGCAGCAGGGTGTGCAGATAATGGCTCAGGCGCAGCATGGCAGCCTCCGGCGATGACAATGACGTCATCGTCGGCGCTGCGCCGCACAATCTCATTGACTGCAGTCAAGCGCCGGCCATGCCGGCGCTCAATGCAGGTGCGGGTGGTGCGAATGGTGCTGCTGGTACCAGTGCTGCAGGTGGCGGCCGCCGCGGCCGACGGCGATCACCACCGCCGCGCCGCCCATGGCGGCCAACAGCAGCAGTGGTATCCACGGCTGGGCCATGAACAGCACGATGGCCAGCACCGCCGTCACCATATAGGCGCCGCTGTACCAGCCCCGTTGCTTGCGTACGGAAGTCATGATGCCCTCCTTGCCCGCCGCTGGCGGTGGCCGCGGCAGGCTCAACCGATGCGCGCCGTGTGGCGCTACTTTCAGTTTAGTGCCCGCCGCCGCGCTTGGCTGCCGGCGCCGCTGCCCCACGGGCCGGTTCCCAAGCCGGGATGGCTGGCCTATCATCGCTGCCCCGTTTCCGAATGGCGCCAGACCATGCCTTACCTGCTTATCGTCACCGTCCTGTGGGCGTTTTCCTTCAGCCTGATCGGCCAGTACCTGGCCGCGCAGGTGGACAGCGATTTTGCCGTGCTGCTGCGCGTGCTGATCGCCGCCGCCGTGTTCCTGCCGTTTACCGTCTGGCGCGGCCTGCCGCAGCGGCTGCTGGCCGGCTTCTGGCTGGCCGGCGCGCTGCAGTTCGGCATCACCTATCTGTGCCTGTACCGCAGCTTTGCCGTGCTGACGGTGCCGGAGGTGCTGCTGTTCACCGTGCTGACACCGATCTACGTGGTGCTGCTGGACGATGCGCTGCAGCGGCGGCTGAACCGCTGGGCACTGCTGGCCGCCGCGGTGGCGGTAGGCGGCGGCGTCATCATCCGCTTCCAGCCGCTGCACGGCGACTACCTGCTGGGCTTTGTGCTGCTGCAAGTGGCCAACCTCACCTTTGCCGCCGGCCAGGTGCTGTGCCGCCGCCTGCTGCAGCGCTACCCGGTGCCGCAGCCGCTGTACCGCTACTTCGGCCACTTCTTCCTCGGCGCGCTGCTGCTGGCGCTGCCGTCCTTCCTGCTGTTCGGCAACCCGGAGCGGCTGCCGCAGACAGGAATGCAATGGGGAGTACTACTGTATATGGGGCTGTTCGCCACCGCGCTGGGCATGTACTGGTGGGTGAAGGGCAGCGTGGCGGTGAGCGCCGGCACGCTGGCGATCATGAACGAGCTGCACGTGCCGGCCGGCCTGCTGGTGAACGTGCTGATCTGGAACCGCAATGTCGACCTGCCGCGGCTGGCGCTGGGCGGCGCGGTGATCCTGGCTTCGCTGTGGCTGAACCGGCTGGGGCGCCGCCGGCAGCCGGCGCTGGCCTGAGCCGCCGCCAAACAACAACCGCCGTGCGGCAGCCCCGCGCGGCGGTTTTTTTTGCGGCCCGGCGGCTGATGCCGGCCGGCTAGCGGTAGTGCTGCATGATGGCCGCCAGCTCGCCGGACTGGCGCATGTCGGCCAGACGGCTGTCGATCAGCGCCTTGGCGTCCTCCGGCAAGCGCTGGTCGTACATCAGGTGGATGTCGATCCGCGGTATCACCCGGGAAAAGTCGTAGAAGCGGAAGTCGGCCGGCGACAGCCCCTGCTGGCGCAGGTTGTACAGCAGCCGCAGCTCGGTATCGATATAGCCGACGCCGCGCCCGGCGCGCAGCATGCGGATGGCGCTGTCCTGGCTCAGCGCGCGCTGGTCGCTGATGCGGCCAACCCCGGACTTGCTGCGCAGGTACTTGTCCAGCCCCGGGTAGTCGTAGCCGTACATCAGGATCAGCGGCTTGCCGAACAGGTCGCTGAGCCGGCGATAGCGGAACGGGCTGCTCTTCGGCACCGCCAGCACATGGCGCCAGCTGAACAAGGGCTGCTGCGACAGCTGCCAGCCGGCATGCAGCCACGGCCGGGCGCCGTAGCTCAGCCAGTTGGGCGTCTGGCCGCCGCTGCGCATCGCGTCCAGCCGCAGCGCCGGCGCCACCACCGGGCGCAGCTGGAACGGGCTGCCCTGGAATACCTGGCGCACGATCTCGGTGACCAGCCCGCCGTGCAGCGGGTCGTCGCGCGTCACGATCTGGAACGGCTCCACCTGCTCGATCACCATGTAACGGATGTCGGCCGCCGTGGCCGCCGGCAGCCAGCCGGCGCAGCACAATGCCACCAGCACCCGCCGCATCAAGCGTTGCGTCATGTCCCCCTCCAGCTTGCCGCTTTGACCTTGTTGTTACCGCTATTGTCAGCGGCAACCGCGGGCGGCGGCAATAGCCAGCCGGCGACGACGCTAGACCCGCAGCCCGCTTTTTTTCAGGATGCGGCTGGAAAACAGCACCTCGTGGCGGCGACAGGCAGTGCCCAGCAGGCGGCGCACGGTGGCCACCTGCGCCAGCACCTCGTCGCGGCTGCTGCCGTGGCACATGGCGAACAGGTTGTACGGCCACACCGGCTGGCGGCGCAGCCGGCGGTAACAATGGCTGACAAAGGACAGCGCGCCCACCTGCGGCCCAAGCGTGTCCACCAGCGCGTCGTCGACGTCAAACACCGCCATGCCGTTGGCCGCATAGCCGATGGCGTAGTGGTTGGGCACCGCACCGATGCGGCGGATCACGCCGGACTGCACCATCGCCGCCAGCCGCGCGCACACCTCGCCGGCGGTCAGCCCCAGCGCGACGGCCAGCTGCTGCCACGGCTCCGCCACCAGCGGCAGCCCGCCCTGGGTGGCGCGGATCAGCCGCCAGTCGGCCTCGTCCAGCGCCACCGCGCCGCCCTCGTCCGCCAGCAGTTCGCGCCGCCCCACCGGCGCGGTGCCGCCGACCGCGAACTGCATGCCCACGTAGTACTCGCGCAGCTTGGGAAAGTCGTACACCCGCAGGCCGGTGGCCTCCTCGATCTCCAGCATGGCGTCGTAGATGCGGCCCGGCGTGCTGGTGGCCAGCACGAACCACATATTGAAATCGTGTTCGCGGCGGTAGTTGTGCGCCACCGCCGGCAAGGCGTTCACCTGCGCCGCCACCGCGTCGTAGCGCGCCTCCGGCACCGCCAGCGCCGCCAGCACGAAGGCGCCGCCCATGCGCTCCACCTGGTACATCGGCCCGAAGCGGGTGAGCACCTTGCGGTCCAGCAGCGATTGCAGCCGCTGGCACAGGCTGTCGGCGGACAGGCCCAGCTCGGCGCCCACGCCGGCAAACGGCGCCGGCAGCAAGGGAAAGCCGCCCTGCAGGCGGTCGATGATCAGGCTGTCGATGGCATCCAGCGGCATGGCGGCGTTCATGGGGTTTCCTGGCAGTAGCGGGCGCCGCGCTGGGTGTAGCGGCGGGTGGAAATCAGCAGCGCCTGCGGCAGGCCGGCCAGGCCGTGCGCCTGCGACAGCCGCTGCGCCTCGCGCCGCACGGCGGCGGCGTCGCGGGCGTGGATCATGCAGAACAGGTTGTACGGCCAGGCCTCGCCACGCGGCGGGCGGGCATAGCACAGCGTCACCGCCGGGTCGGTGGCCAGCCGCGTGCCGAAGCTGTCGCGCAGCGCCGGCGGCACCTGCCACACGCACATGGCGTTGGCGCGGAAGCCCAGTTCGTGGTGGCGCAGCACGAAGCCGAAGCGGCGGATCACGCCGTCCAGCACCCAGCCTTGCAGCCGCTGCCGCACCTCGGCCTCCGGCAGCCCGCAGGCGGCGGCCAGCGGCAGGAACGGGCACGGCAGCAGCGGCAGGCCGTCGTGCAGCGCCGCCACCAGCCGGCAGTCGGCGGCGTCCAGCTGCGGCACGGCCGGGCTGCGGGTGGCGCGTCGCGCCGGGCCGTGCTCGCCCAGCGCAAAGCCGAGGTCGATGTGGTATTCGCGCTCCAGCGGCAGGTCCAGCGGCGTGAGGCCGCTGAGGGCGGCGATCTGCGCCAGCGTGGCGTCGATCTCGCCGCGGCTGGCGGCGGTCAGCACGAACCACAGGTTGTAGTGGTGGTCGCGCGCGTAGTTGTGGTTCACCTGCGGCAGGCTGCTCACCTGCGCCGCCACCGCGTCCAGCCGCGCCGGCGGCACCGCCAGCGCCGCTAGCGTGCTGCAACCGACGGTATTGGGTGCGAACACCGCGCCGATGCGGCTGAGCAGGCCGCTGTCGCGCGCCTGCTGCAGCCGCAGCAGCAAGGTGGGTTCCGCCAGGCCGCACTCGGCGGCCAGCAGCGCGAACGGCGCCGATTGCAGCGGGAAATCGCGCTGGTAGCGGTCCAGCAGGCGCAGCAACGGGTCCTGCAACGGCTGACTCATGTCACATCCCCATGCGGCCGGCGCGCCAGCTGAAAAAGATGCCGGAAGGGTTGGCCGCCGGCAGCTCGGCCACGGTGGCAAAGCTCTGGGTGTCAATCACCACCAGCTTGTCGTCGTCGCGACTGGACAGCCACACCGCGTCGCCGCGGGCGGTGAATTCCATGTGCAGGATGGCGCGGCCCGGCTTCAGGGTCTTGATCACCTGCATGCTTGGCACGTCGATCACCTGCACGGTGTCGTTGTGCGGAAAGGCGAAATTCACCCACACCCGGCGCCCGCCCGGCTCCGCCATCACGAATACCGGCTGGCCGTACACCGCAATCTGCGCCGCCTGCTGCCAGCTGCGGCTGTCCGCCACCAGCACGCTGTTGTGGCCGATGGCCGGCAGGAAGGCGTAGTCGCCGGCCAGGCTCCAGCCGCGCAGGTGCGGCATCTTGTACACCGGCTGCCGCTGCTGGCCCTGGCCGTAGCCGGGCAGGATGCGGCGCACGCCGGCCTGCGGCTGCCAGGTGTCCAGCAGCGCCAGACCGTCCTCGCCGTACAGGCCGGCGATGTAGTAGCGGCCGTCGCTGCTGGCCAGGCCGTCGTAGGGCTGGCGGCCAACGTTGCGGTATTTGGTCACCACCGGTGCGCGCGGCTTGGCCGCATCCAGCAGCCAGATCTCGCCGGCCTCGAACAGGCTGTAGGCAAAACGGTTGCCCGGCAGGTCGGCCAGGCCCACCACCTTGGACGGCTGGCCGTGTTCATCCACCGCCGGCACCTCGGCCAGCAGCGCCAGGCTGTCGGCATCGAACAGCTTCACCCCGCCCGGACTGTAGTTCTGCGCCGCCACGATGCGGCCATCGCTGGAAATGGCACCGCCGATGCTGTTGCCGGCCTGCATTACCCGCGCCACCAGCTTGCCGGCCAGGATGTCCACCTTGGACAACCCGCCGTCGCGGCCGAACACGTACACGTAGCGCGCATCGCGGCTGTACACCAGCGAGGCGTGCGACAGATCGCCCAGCCCGGCCACCCGCGACAGCTGTGCCAGGTGGCTGTTGTCCACCACCTGCACGCTGCCGCTGGCACGCTCGATCACCACCCCCAGGTCACCGCTGCCGCGCAGCGCCGGGCTGGCGCAACCGGCCAGCAGCAGGGCGGCCGCCACTGCGGCCAACGTTTTAATACTGTTCATGGTGCGTCCCCTTGTTGCAATTGCCGGATCAGCCAGCGGGCTTCGTCTTCGCTGATGAACGGCCGCCACGGCGGCATCGCGCTGCCCGGGCGGCCATCCAGCAGCGTGGCCACCAGGCTGTCGGCCGGCTTGCCGGCCAGCGCCGCAGCGGTGAGCGGGCTGCCCAGCCCGCCCTGCAGCGTCAGGCCATGGCAGGCGCCGCAATCCTGGCGCAGCAGGTGGCGCAGCTCGGCGGCGCGGGCGGGTAGCGGGGCAATCGGCAGGGGGTCGGCGTGGGCAGCTTCGTAGACAAACAGTGCGCTACAGGCGAGCAGCAACAGGCATTTGAGGGTGAGCCGCGGCGGGCTGGCAGGAGGAGGCTTCATCACATGGTTCCGGCAAAGGCTTGCGGCAGCAGGCAATACCCGCTGGCGCAAGCCGTCGCAGCTTGCGGCCAACCTTGCGGCCGGCCGCTGTACTGTTTATTGCGACAACACCCACTTCACCAGCTGCTTCACTTCGGCATCCGGCACCTGCGGGTTGGGCGACATCGGCACCGGGCCGAAGCTGCCGGCGCCACCTTTTTTCACTTTTTCTTCCAGCTTGGCCTGCACGTTCTGGCCCTTGTACTTGCTGGCGATATCCTTGAACGCCGGGCCGACCACCTTCTTGTCCACGCTGTGACAGGCCAGGCAGTTGTTCTTCTTCGCCAGCTCCAGCGAGGCATTGGCCGAACCGGCCAGCAGCAGGCCACCGGCCAGCAGGCAGGCGCTCAGTAGTTGCTTGTTCATGTCGAGTCTCCATGGCGGCGAACCGCCGTTGATTGCTGTGCGGCGACGGCATCCGGCAGGCCGGATGCCGTGCACACGGTCAGTAGATATCGTGCTGGGTGTTGAACACGTTGAACTTGCCGGTCGGGGTGATCAGGCGCTTGTCCTTGATCACCGCCTTGCAGCTGCGGGTCTTGTCGTCCACCACCACGATGGCGGATTCCTTGTTCTTGGCGCTCCACACCGAGAACCACACCTCGTCGCCGGCCTTGTTGAACTCCGGCTGCACCACGCGCTTGGCACCGTCGTCCGCCAGCTTGGCGCAGGCGGCCACGTCCAGCACCTGCGGCCCCTTGGCCAGGTTGTTGATGTCGTACACCGCCACGCTCTGGCTGACCTTGGCATCCGGGTTCAGCGGGGTATCCACCCACAGATTGTGCGATTTCGGATGGGTCTTGATGAACAGCGAACCGCCACCCTGACCCTTGAAGGTGGCCACCGCCTTCCACGCGTACTGCGGGTGTTTCACCGGGTCGGTGCCGATCAGCGTCACGTCGTCGCTGCCCAGGTGCGAGGTGCTCCATACCGGGCCGTACTTGGGATGCACGAAGTTGGCGCCACGGCCCGGGTGCGGGGTCTTGCCCACGTCCACCAGCGCCGCCAGCTTGTCGAGCTTGGTATCCACCACCGCGATCTTGTTGGAGGCGTTGGCGGCCACCAGGAAGTAGCGGCCACTGCTGTCGAAGCCACCGTCATGCAGGAACTTGGCGGAATCGATGGTGGTGGTCTTCAGGTTATTCAGGTCGGAATAGTCCACCATCATGATCTTGCCGGTCTCCTTGGCGTTGATCACGAACTCCGGCTTGTAGTGGCTGGCCACGATGGACGCCACGCGCGGCTCGGGGTGGTACTCGTTGTCCACGGTCATGCCGCGGGTGGAGACGATCTTGCGCGGTTTCAGCGTGTCGCCATCCATGATCACGAACTGCGGCGGCCAGTAGGTGCCGGCCACGGCGATCTTGTCTTCCCAGCCCTTGAACTTGGAGGTTTCCACCGAACGCGCTTCCAGCCCCACCTTCACCTCGGCCACGTTGTCCGGTTTTTCCATCCACAGGTCGATGAGGTTGATCTTGGCGTCGCGGCCGATCACGTACAGGTAGCGGCCGGAGCTGGACAGGCGCGAGATGTGCACCGCGTAGCCGGTCTTGACGATGTTGATGATCTGCTTGCTGTCGCCGTCGATCAGCGCCACCTCGCCGCTGTCACGCAGCGTTACCGAGAACAGGTTGTCCAGGTTGTAGTTGTTCAGTTTGCGCGTCGGGCGCTTGTCCACCGGGATCAGCACCTTGCGCGATTTCTCGATGTCGCCCAGCGAGTATTCCGGCGGCGTCGGCGGCTCCTGCTGGATGTAGCGCGCCATCAGGTCCACGTCCTGCTCGCTCATCTCGCCGGAGGTCTGCCAGTTCGGCATGCCGGCCGGGCTGCCGTAGGCGATGAAGATCTTCAGGTAGTCGGTGCCCTTGGCCAGGGTGATGTCCGGCGTCAGCGGCTTGCCGGTCGCCCCCTTGCGCAGCACGCCGTGACAGCCGGCGCAGCGCTCGAAGTAGATCTGCTTGGCGCGGGCGAACTCCGCCTTGGTCATCGGCGGCGCCTTGGGGTTGATGTTCTGGTGCATCTCCTCGCCGGCCAGCGGCGAACCGCCGGCCTGGTAGGCCACCTCCGGCTGCGACACCGGTTTGCTGGCCGCATCGGCCCAGGCCAGGCTTGCTGCCAGCGGCAGGCTTGCCAACAAAACGCCCTGTGCGAGCGCGCTCATCCTCGGGAATTTCATGATGTTCTCCACCACGCTTATGAAGGAATCGATGCGCGCATCATCCGCCCGCGCTCAGGACGGCAGCATTGATTCGCATCAACGCTTTCCAGACACGCCGGCAGGGTTTTCTTCCGGCACATCCAGGCCCCAGTCGCCGTGCAGATACCAGTCGTCACCCAGCACTTCGGCCGGGTGCTGGGTACGGCCGGAACCGTTGCCGCATTGCAACGAGCCGGCCGGGCAATATTTGTCGCAGCCCCAGCACACGCGTTCCGGGTGCGCCGGGTGCAGCGGGAATTTCTTGGCCATGGCGGCCTCCTTGTCTGGCGGCCAAGGTTGGCCGCATGTGTAGCTGTCACCTGCTCCTGCAACAGCCTTAATGCGTTTTACCCACCCAGTGGCAAATACTGGGTTTGCTATCCGCTGCGCGGATGCTGGTTTGAAGTTGCCGGTTCCGCCCGGCGCACGGGGAGGGGGCGTTCCGCCGCCCCCTCCCCCCCCCCGCTCGCCCCAACGTGCCGCGAAACCCCGTCCAAAAAGGCATTCGCCAGGCGTCGGCAATTCGCCGTTTGCTAACGTCAAACGGCTCAGCTGCCGCCTTAAAACCTGGCGAACACCTTTTTGACCGGCGCGGCCCAATGGGGCAGTCGGGCGCCTCACAACGTTGGCCGCAAGCGTGTACGTATTCATGCGGCCAACGTTTTTGTTCTGTTCTTGTGACGCGGGTTGAATCAACGGTTCATATCCCCGTAAGCCGCCAACGTCGCGCGGGTATGGCCTACGGCCAACCCGCCCTACGGTAGATCCCCACCCGACAATTAGGCCCACAAAACAAACAGCGGAGTCGAACCGACGTGCCCCAATCCCGTTGGCGCGAGCCGAGCAAAACGGTGCGCCCCAGGTTTTAAGCCGCCGCTTTGTTTGAGCCGCGCGACGGTAGCGCGCGGCGAGTTCGGCGGCGCCCGGGGCGTGCCGTTTGGCACGGGGTTTCGAGCAGCCGCCGGGGAGCCGGGGATTGGAAAGGGGCCGGCGGTCGGCCCCTTCCCCGTCCGCCGGGCGGAACCGGCGACTGCAAACCAGCATCCGCGCAGCGGATTCCACACCACACACAAAACAACGCGGTAAACGCCGGGCTTCGCTACGCGGGGCCCAACCTACGCGCGGCGCTCAACCCAAGCAGCTGGCTAGCTGCCGGCACCATCAAGCCGTCAACCGCGCATACAGCCCGGTCAGCACCTGCGGCAACCGCCGCGCGTCGTGCACCACGCTGTAACCATTGCGGCCGAACAGGTGCGGCAGGTAATCACCTGCCTCCTTGTCCACGGTGACACAGAACGGGATCAGCCCGGCCTGCTTCGCCTCCAGCACCGCGTGGCGGGTGTCTTCCACCCCGTAGCGGCCCTCGTAGTGGTCCAGGTCATTGGGCTTGCCGTCGGACACGATCAGCAACAGCCGGCGCTGCGCCGGCTGCTCCAGCAGGATGCGGGTGGACTGGCGGATGGCAGCGCCCATGCGCGTGTAGTAGCCGGGGCGGATCGCCAGGATGCGGCCGCGCGCGGCGTCGTCGTAGCGCTCGGCGAAATCCTTCAGCAGCTGGTAGCGCACCTCGCTGCGGCGGATGGAGGAAAAGCCGTACAGGCCGAAGGCGTCGCCGCAGGCAGCCAGCGCCTCGGCGAACAGCAGCAGGCTGTCGCGGATGACATTGATCACCTGCCCGGCTTCGCCCAGCCAGCTTTCGGTGGACAGCGACAGGTCGGCCAGCAGCAGGCAGGCCATGCTGCGCCCGCCAGGCGGCCAGGCCTGGTACAGCGCCGGTTCGGCCACTGCCACGCCGCTGTTCTGTTCGGCCAGGAAGCGGATCACCCGGTCGAGGTCGATATCCGGCCCGCTGGCCTCGCCGCTCTTGCGGCTGCGCTCCGGCGCCAGCGCCTGGAACTGGCGGCGCAGGCGCCGCGCCAGCGGCTGCAGATTGTCCGGCAGCCCCGCCGGCTGCGCATCGCGCGGCAGCATCGGCTGCAGCCGGCAATGGTCGGCCACCAGCCGCTGCCGCTTCCAGTCCCACTCCGGCAGCAGGATGCCGCCGCCGAGCGGGGTGTCGTCGTAGGCCGCCGCCGGCAGGTCGAGGTCGAACTTGAGGCGGCTGGCGCGGGTCTTGCCGTCGCGGGTCACGGTAAGACGGTCCATGTCCTCGGCGGCGGCGCCGTCGTCGGCCTCGTCGTCGTCCTGGTGGCGGTTCACCTTCACGTAGTCGTCCCAGGTGAAGATGCTTTCGGCGCGGAACTGCAACAGCATGCCGTTGTTGCGTTCATCCGGCGTTTCGCGGCGCGCGCGGTAGCGGCGGCGCTGGCGACCGTCGCGGCTGTCGCCGTCGCCCGCCTCCGGCGTCTGGCCGTCGTCAAGGTTGGCCGCAGTGCTGGTGGGCGGCGCCGGGTGCAGCCACAGCAGTACCGGCTGCGGCGCGCCGGCGGCGGCCGGCAGTTGCACTTCCTGCTCCGGCGCCAGCAAAGCCTGGCGGATGGCGGCCTCCTGCGCGGCGGCGGCCGGCTCGCGCGGCGTGTCGCGCAGCGGCAGCAGCGCGGCCACCAGCCGCTGGTACAGCGCGGCCAGGCCGGGCATCTGCGCCAGGCAGGCGGCGGCGGCGCGGCGGTTGCGGCTTAGCCAGTCGCCGGGCTGCAGCGGCTGCGCCGCCAGTGCCATCAGCCAGAAGTACAGCTCGCGGTTGAGGGCGGCATCCGGGTAGAGGTCGATCTTGTCCGGCAGGTACAGCGACTGGCCGTCGCGCCAGGCCAGCTCCACCTGGGTGTTGCTGCCGGCGATGCGCTCCAGCAGGCGGCGGCGCGCGCCGTGGGCGGTGCCGACTGCGCTCTTGATGCTGAGCGCGGCATCGCCGCCCATGGCGCGGAAGAACAGCGGCGCCTGCTTTTCGATGTCGGTCAGGGCGACCGCTGCCTGCGGGTAGCCGCGGTAGGCGGCGCGGCGGATGAGTTTGTCCCACCAGCCGCCGACGATATCTTCCATCTGCGTGTTTCCGTTTTCAGCGTGGCCGCCACAGGCCGGGCAGCGGGTAGCGGCATGGCAGCCCGGCCATGGCCCGCGCCAGCGCGTAGGCGCCGGACAGCACCAGGGCGGCGTGTATCAGGGTGAAGTACAGGATCAGCAGCACCCAGGTGGCGCTGTTGCCCAGCCCGCCCAACAGCACGACCGCCAGGCTGACCAGCAGCAGCAGCGCGCCGCTCCACAGCGCGGCGACAAAGGCCTGGCGCAGGTGGCCGCGCAGCTCGGCGCCGGCCTGCGGCTGCCAGCGGCGGCGGCACCACCACAGCGCGGCAAAGCCCAGGCCCGGCGCCAGCAGCAGGTTGGCGAGGTACAGCGCGTGCGCGCAGATGGCGCGCTGACGGTCGGCGTCGTCCATGTCAGCGCTCGAACTGGGTGGCCACCACCGCCAGCAGCGCGGCGATGGTTTCCGGCTCGTCCGACAGCGGCTCCACCAGCGCCACGCGGCAGGCGGCGAGCGGGGCCATGCCGCTGGCGATCAGCTTGGCGGCGTACACCAGCAGGCGGGTGCTGACGCCTTCGTCCAGGTCGTAGCCGGACAGGCGGCGCAGCTGGCCGGCCAGCGCCACCAGGCGGGTGGCCAGCGCCTCGTCGGCACCGCCTTCGCGCTGCAGCACCGCCAGCTCCACCTCTGGCGACGGGAAGTCGAAACTCAGCGCCACGAAGCGCTGGCGGGTGGACGGTTTCAGCGTCTTCAGTACGTGCTGGTAGCCGGGGTTGTACGACACCACCAGCATGAAGCCGGGTGGCGCCGCCAACTCCTCGCCGGTGCGCTCGATCGGCAGGATGCGGCGGTCGTCGGTGAGCGGGTGCAGCACCACGGTGGTGTCCTTGCGCGCTTCCACCACCTCGTCCAGGTAGCAGATGCCGCCTTCGCGCACCGCGCGGGTGAGCGGGCCGTCGCACCAGCGGGTGTCGCCGCCGGCGATCAGGTGGCGGCCCACCAGGTCGGCGGCGGACAGGTCGTCATGGCAGGACACGGTGAACAGCGGCAGGCCGAGGCGCGCCGCCATGTGGGCGACGAAGCGGGTCTTGCCGCAGCCGGTGGGGCCCTTGATCAGCACCGGCAGCTGGTGGCGCCAGGCGTTCTCGAACACGGCGCATTCATCGGCTACCGGCTGGTAGTAAGGCGGGTTGGCCGCAACGGCGGCATGGACGGGGGCATTCATCGGGTGGCGCTCCTACAGGAATCCGGCCAGCAGTCCGCCGCATACCAGCAGCAGCCAGCCGTGCACGCAGCCGCGCAGCCACAACGGCGCGTGACGCAGTGCCATGAACTGTTCCACCACCGCCACGCCCTTGAGCCAGGCGCCGACCAGCGCCAGCAGCGCCACGGCATGGCCCGGCGCGTGCCAGTCGGCCAGCCAGGCCAGCAGCAGGGTGAGGACGGTGAGCCACAGCCAGGTCAGCCACAGCCCGCGGTGGGAAACGGGGGAAGTCATGCGCCAAGCATGCCGCAGCCGGCCTGCGGCCAACCTTGATGGCAGGCAAGAAAAAGCCCGCGCGGGGCGCGGGCGGGGCGTGCAGGCCGGGGCAGAGGGCATGTGCCGCCCTGCCTTGTCTCAGCTGGCTGCCGGCTGCAGCAGATCCCACAGGTTGCCGTACAGATCCTGGAACACCGCCACCGTGCCGTAGGCTTCCTGCCGGGGCGGGTGCACGAACTCGACGCCGGCGGCCTGGTAGCGGGCGTAGTCGCGGGCGAAGTCGTCGGTATACAGGAACAGGAACACCCGGCCGCCGCTTTGCGCGCCAATGCGCGACAGCCGCTCGTCGGACGAGGCCCGCGCCAGCAGCAGCCGCGACTCGCCGGCGCCCGGCGGCGACACCACCACCCAGCGCTTGTCCTGTGCGGCAAGATAGCTGTCTTCGACTAGCACGAAGCCCAGCTTGCCGACGAAGAACGCCAGCGCCTCGTCGTAGTCGCGCACCAGCAGCGACACCAGTCCCAGGCTTTGCCTCATTGCGGGGCCGCCGCCGCGGCATCGCCCAGCTGGCGCCAGGCCTGCAGCGACGGGCGCTGCCACTGGTGGGCGGCGTAGTCTGCCAGCCGCTGCGGCAGCGGGTCGCCGGCGCGCAGCAGGCGCTGCAGCATCAGCGCAAGGTCGGCATCGGCGATGCACCAGTCGCCGAACAGGTGCTCGCCGCCGTGCGCCAGCAGGCCGGAAGCCAGCGCCAGCAGCTTGGCGACGGCCTGTTGCCCGGCGGCATCCAGCGGCGCAATGGCCGGCTGGCGGAACACCACCTCGGTGGTGCGCTGCTCGCGCAGCGGCAGCAGATCGCTGCGCAGCCAGGCCTGCAGCTGCCGCGCCAGCGCGCGCGGCTGCGGCGCGGTCGGGTACACCGCCGGCGTCGGGTGGCAGTCTTCCAGGTATTCGCTGATGGCCGAGGATTCGGCCAGACGGAATTCGCCGGCCAGCAGCAAGGGCACGCGCTGCACGCCGCTGAGCGCGGCGTAGGGCGGCTGGCGGTTGGCGCCGCTTTCCAGGTCCACCACGCGCAGCTCGAACGGCAGGCGCTTTTCGGTGAGGGTGACGAAGGCGGACATGGCATACGGGCTCAGGTACTGGCTGTCGACATACAGCAGGTAGGGCTGGGTCATGGCGTGACTTTCGGCTGGGTGGCAGGTAAACCGCCACTCTACCCTGTCCTGCCCGCCGTGACTGCCCTGCTATCCGGAATGCATTGTTCGCCAGCCGGCAGCCCCCTCAGTGTGCCACGTACACCAGCGCGAACAGCACCAGCCACACCAGGTCCACCATATGCCAGTAGGCGGCGGCGGTTTCCACGCCGACATGGTTGGCCGCATCGTAGGCGCCCTGCCGCGCGCGGACATACACCGCGGCGATGATCACCATGCCCAGCACCACGTGCAGGTAGTGAAAGCCGGTCAGCGCCAGGTAGAACATCCAGAAATCGTTGCTGGACAGGGTGATGCCGGCACCGAATTTGGCGGCGAACTCCAGGCTCTTGAGCAGCAGGAAGCCGCCGCCACAGCCCAGCGCCGCCAGCAGCCAGCGCTGGCCATGCGCCGCGCGGCCGGCGGCAAAGCTGCGCACCGCCGCCGCCACCGCGGCGCTGCCGGCGATCAGCAGCAGGGTGTTGATAATGGCCGGCAGCAGCGACAACTGCTGCTGACCGGCGGCGAACAGCTCCGGCTGGCGCGCGCGCACCACGCCGTAAATGGCGAAGAACAGGCCGAATACCGCCAGCTCCGCCAGGATGAAAAACCACATCGCCAGATCGCCCGGCACCGTGCGCGGTGCGCTGGCGGCCAACCTTGTCGTCTGCATTGTCGTGCTCCGGGCCGGCGCCGGAATCGCGGCCGACCAGTAAAAACCCACGCGCGGAGAAGCGGGCTGGCAGCCCGTTAGCCGCCGCGCGGAAGCGGCCATTCCATCATCGTCCGCGCGCTCGGCTTAGCCGCGGCGCGCGTAAAAAAGGCGCCCCCTTGCAGGGGCGCCAACCGTTACACACACACATACACGGAATCAGTCGCGCGCATCACCGCGCACGAAGAAGCTGATGATGTACAACACCAGACCGACAGCAAACATCACCCCGGCGCCTTCACGCAGCCAGTAGAAGAAGGTGAGCTGGTCTTGCGTGGCCATGAACGACAACGGGTGATCGCCCATGCGCTGCATCCATACCTGCAGGATGCCGGCGGCGGTGAGGAACAGGGTGATGAACACCATGGCGATGGTCATCAGCCAGAACGACCACATCTCCACCACTTGCGAACGGTTGCTGTTGGCTTCGCGGCCACGCAGCAGCGGCATGGCGTAGGAGATCATGGTGATCACCACCATGGCGTAGGCGCCGTAGAACGCCATGTGACCGTGGCTGGCGGTGATCTGCGTGCCGTGGGTCAGGTAGTTCACCGGGGCCAGGGTATGCAGGAAGCCCCACACGCCGGCACCGAGGAAGGACATCACGCCGGTACCCAGCGCCCACAGCACGGCGGCCTTGTTCGGGTGCTCGCGGCGGCGCTTGTTGACCATGTTGAACGAGAACAGCGTCATCATGAAGAACGGGATCGGCTCCAGTGCGGAGAAGGCCGAGCCGAACACCTGCCAGTAGCTAGGGGTACCAATCCAGAAGTAATGGTGACCGGTACCGATGATGCCGGTGATCAGCGTCATGGCGATGATCACGTACAGCCATTTTTCGACTACCTCGCGGTCCACGCCGGTGACTTTCACCAGCACGAAGGCCAGCATGGCACCCATGATCAGTTCCCAGACGCCTTCCACCCACAGGTGGACCACCCACCACCAGAAGTACTTGTCCAGCACCAGGTTGATCGGGTTATAGAACGAGAACAGGAAGAAGATCGCCAGCCCCCACAAGCCCATCATCATCACCATGCTGATGCTGGTCTTGCGACCCTTGAGCACCGTCATGCTGAGGTTGAACAGGAAGGACAGCGCCACCACCACGATGCCGATCTTGGTAATGGTGGGCTGCTCTAGGAACTCGCGCCCCATGGTGGGTAACAAGTCGTTGCCGGTGATCTTGGCCAGCGTGGCGTACGGCACCGCCAGATAGCCGACGATGGTCAGCGCCCCGGCGATCAGGAACACCCAGAAGGTGATGATGGCCAGTTTCGGACTGTGCAGCTCGCGCTCGGATTCTTCTGGGATCAGGTAGTAGCCTGCGCCCATGAAGCCGAACAGCAGCCACACGATCAGCAGGTTGGTGTGCACCATGCGCGCCACGTTGAACGGAATCTCCGGGAACAGGAAATCGCCGATCACGTACTGCAGGCCCATCACCAGACCAAAGATGATCTGGCCGACAAACAGGCCGATGGCGGCCATGAAGTATGGCTTGGCCACCGCCTGCGAGCGGTATTTGAGTTGAACGTTGGCCGCAGCCTTGCCCGTTGCCGGGTTCAGTGTGGCCGTAGTGGAGGAAGTCATGCTCGTCTCCTGGGTAAGTAAGTCAGCAAGCGGTGCGGGCTCAGCCTTCGATGTTCGGCGGCCAGTTGTTGGTATTGATCTCGGAGCTGTATTTCAGGAACGCCACCAGATCGTCCAGCTGCGCATCGGTCAGATGGAAATTCGGCATCTGGCGACGGCCCGGCACGCCGGTCGGCTGCGCCTTGATCCAGGCCTTGATGAAGTCCGGCCCGCGGCGCTGGTAGACGTTGCCCAGCTCCGGCGCAAAGTAAGCGCCCTCGCCCAGCAGCGTGTGACAGCCGATACAGTTGTTGGTCTCCCACAGCTTCTTGCCGCGCGCCACCTGTTCGGTCAGGTTGGCGCGGTTGTCCCGCTTGGGCAGCGCCTGCACGGTGTCGAACGTGAGTGCGACAAACAGCAGGAAGAAGAACACCGCGCCGCCATAAAAAATATTGCGCGCGGTGGATTTGGTGAAACTGGCGCTCATCGCAACCTCCTTGTCATCTGCTCCGGCATCCCGGCATTTCAGCCCGAAATGTACGTTTTCGGGCTTCCCGATAGCATTGACCGCGATCAACGATTTCCGGCCGCTGCCCTTCCTACACTGGCGGCATTCCATCGCTGCGGAGAACCGCATGAACCCCGCCCTGCCCTTTCCCCATCCCGCCCCGCTACACGGCGGCCAGGTCAGCCTGGTCGGCGCCGGCCCCGGTGACCCGGACCTGCTCACCCTCAAGGCGCTGCGCCGCCTGGCCGAGGCCGAGGTGGTGCTGTACGACCTGCTGGTGGCCGAGGAAATACTGGCGCTGATCAACAAGCGCGCGCGGCTGATCTGCGTCGGCAAGCGCGCCAGCCGCCATACCCTGCCGCAGCAGGAGATCAACCAGCTGCTGCTGCGCGAGGCGCAGGCCGGCCAGCGCGTGGTACGGCTAAAAGGCGGCGACCCGCTGCTGTTCGGCCGCGGCGGCGAAGAGTTGGCCGCGCTGCTGGCGGCCGGTATCGAGGTAGAGGTAGTGCCCGGCATCACCGCCGCGGTGGGCGCCGCCGCCGCCGCTGGCATCCCGCTCACCCACCGCGACTGCGCACAGGGCGTCAGCCTGGTCACCGGCCACCGCCGCGACGGCGCCAGCGGTCTGGACTGGGCGGCGCACAGCGGTAGCGAACAGACGGTGGTGGTGTACATGGGGCTGGGCGAAGCGGCGAGCATCGCCGCCGAACTGCAGGCACACGGCCGCCACGGCGATACCCCAGTGGCCATCATCGAGCAGGCCACCACGCCGCGGCAGCGGGTGCTGCGCTGCACCCTGGCCACCCTGGCCGCCTGCGTGGCCCGCGAAGCGCCGCAGCCGCCGGCGCTGCTGGTGATCGGGGAAGTGGTGGCTCTGGCCGCGCAGTGGCGGCAGCAGGCGGCCTGTCTGGCCGAGTAGCGTCTCATACCGGGAAAAGGTTGGCCGCAAGCGATGGACGTTGCCTGCGGCCAATTTGCTGCACCATAGCGCAGTAAACCCGGCACCTAGCCTGGCTTGCGCACAGCCAGGCCCGATGCTCTGCGCATGGCGGCTGACAAAAATCTGGCCGCAAACCGTCAGCAGTTTGCGACCAAGGTATGTGCTGGCTGGCCGAGCGCCGTTGTCGTGGCTGCACCGCCAGCTACCGCCGCGGCAAGCCGCTACTCCGCCTGCGCCACCTTGCCCACCGGCTGCGTGCCCTGCCGCCAGCGCAGCCAGGCGGCACGATAGTGAGCAAACAACGCTGCAGCCAGCAGGCTGCCGCTGGCCGCCGGCAGCCACCACAGCACCGGCCACAGGCACCAGGCCACGCCGGCCAGCTGCCAGCTGCACAGCAGCCTCCAGCCCAGCCGCGCCTTCTCCTCCGGCAACAGCTGCTGCAGCGACGGCACTTTCTGTTGCGGCTTCACCCCGCGCCGCAGCTGCAGCCACAGCAGGAACGGCACGATGCGGTACAGCATGCCCACGCACAGCGTGAACGCCACGCCGCCCAGCAGCAGCCAGCCCTGCAGCCGGCGCAATGCCTCGCTATCCAGCCATTGCCCGACCACGAAGGCCACGCACAAGGCCAGCAGCAGGCCCAGTGCCAGCTGCCAGTAGCGCGGCAGCCATTCCTGCGGCCGGCGGCTGCCGCGCAGCGCCCGCCCCCACACCCAGGCGGTAAGCGGCAGCGGCAACGCCGCCAGCCACCACCAGCCGCCAGCCGGCCAGATCAGCGACAGCGCGCCGGCCAGCAGCAGCAGGCCACCCCAGGCCGGCGAGGCCCAGCGCTGCCACCAGCCGGGCAAGGCCGGGGTGAGCAGGAACATCGGCAGGATCACCTGCGCCACCGCCAGCAGCAGCAGCCACACCCAGCCCTGTGCGGCCAACCTGTGCAGCGGCAGCAGCGCAAGCAGCGGCCACGGTTGGCCCCAGGCCAGCACCCCCAGCTGGGCAATGCCCAGACACAGGGTGAGCAGCAAACAGGCCAGCGCCCAGCGCAGGCCGCGGCTGCTGCTGTCCTGCGCCGGGCTGTGCCACAGCAGCCACCACAGCCAGGCCAGCAGCCCGACCGCGCCAGCAAAGGCGATGCTGGCCAGCTGCAGCCAGCCGGCGCTCAGCCCGCCGGCAAAGCCGCTGCACAGTGCCGCGCAGCCCAGCTGCCAGCTGCCCCACAAGCCGTGGCGCCAGATGGCGGGGCGCGGAAAGCCCAGCGCCGACACCACCGCCAGCAGCTGCAGCAGCGCGCCCAGCATCACATTGCCCAGCACGCCCAGCGCCAGCAGGTGCAAGGGCAGCCACAGCCCGGGCGACGGGTAGCCACCGTCCGCCGTGCCGTACCAGGTGCCAGCCAGCAGCAGCAGCCACAGCCAGGCGGCCATGAAAAAGCGCACCGGCAGATCGAGTGGCGGTGCGCTGTGGTAACTGGGTATCGCCTGCATCAGGGGATGTCCACGTGGAAGATCACGCCGCTCATGTCCGGCAGCATTTCGCTGTCGAAGCTCACCATGCGGTCGCGCAGCATCGGCAGCAGCGGGCCGGGAAAATGCGGCAGCACGAAGGACAAACGTTGGCCGCTGGCGGCCTCGTCCACCGCGTCGAGGATGATTTCCATCGGTTCCGGCGGCACCAGGCCGCGCAGGTCACGCGGGTTCATGGCCCAGCTCCGTCAGCAGCGCGCTCATGTCGGCGACGCGATCACACATCGGGTACAGGATGTTCTCCTCCTTCAGATTGTGCTGCTGCATCAGCAGCAACAGGGTGTCGGCCGCGCCGGCCAGCGCGGCGCCGTCCAGCGCCGCGGCGGCGGCGCGCATGTCGTCCATCAGCACGCGCATTTCGGCGTGTTCGTGGCGCATCACCACGGTAGGGCCCTGGCTGATGCCGCTGGCCTGCTCGAACGCCGGAAACAGCACGTTTTCCTCTTCGGCAAAGTGTTGTTCCATCGCCTGGCAGAAGGCGTGGCAGCTGGCCACCACTTGCGGCCAGTCGCCATCGCGCAGCGCATCTTCCACGGCCACGAATTGATCGTCACAGGCGCGATGCACCTGGGTAAAACAGCGGGTGAGAGTCATGTCGGCAGCACCGGTGTTGAGCTTGCTTGCATTGTGCGGCGCGGCAGGCGCCGGCAGACATGACGCCGGTCAAGGGTATTTCAGCGCGCCACCGGCGCCGCGATGAAACGGCGAATGCGCGGCGGCGCGGCCTCCAGTTGCAGCGCGTGGCGGCGTTCGCGCAGCGTCAGGTCGGCGGCGGTGCCGCGCTCGTTGCGGCGCAGGTATTCCAGCCACGAGCTGTCGGTGAACTGTTCAATATAGACGCCGGGCTCGGCGGTATCGTGGAACAGCTCCCACGACAGCGCGCCGTTGCGCAGCCGCGAGCGCCGCGTCTCGCGCATCAGCAGGGCGAATTCCTCGGCGTGTGCCGGGTCGATGCGGTACTCCACCACGATCAGCACCGGGCCCTGGTCCGGCTCGATGTCGATGGCCACTTCCGGCGCCTGCCACAGCCGCACCGGCGACTTGTCCTCGCTGTGCGTGCCCAGCGTCAGGCGGCGGGTCAGCAGCAGGCCCAGCAGCGCGCAGCCGGCGGCAATGCTCAGCGCGGTCGGCACGCTGCTAACGCTGGCCACCTGCCCCCACAGCGCGGCGCCCAGCGCGCTGGAACCCATCATGGTCATCTGGTGGATGGACATGCCGCGCGCGCGCACCCAGTCCGGCAGCGCCGCCTGCGCCGACACCGTCAGCGAGTTGGCCACCGAGATCCACGCCATGCCGGCCAGCGGCATCAGCGCTGCGGCCAACCATGGGCTGGGCACATGCGCCACCAGCACGGTGATGGCGGCGTGCAGCAGCGTGCCGTAGCGCAACAGCGTGTCGCGCGGCAGGTACTGGCGCACATACGGCAGCAGGAACGCCGCCAGCACCGCGCCGGCGCCCATGCTGGCCAGCAGCAGGGTGAAAGTGCCGGCGCCGGCGCCGGGAAAGCGCCGCGCCACCAGCGGCAGCAGCGCCAGCAAGGCGGTGGACAGGGTGAAGAAGGTGAACACCCGCAGCATGATGACGTGCAGCTCCGGCGACTGCCGCACGTACTGCAGGCCGACGCGGATGGCGCCGAAAAAGCGCTCGCCCGGCAGCGCGCTGACTTTCTGCTGATGGCGCCAGGTCAACAGCAGCAGGCCGATCAGCACCGACAGCACCGCGTTGAGCAGGAACACGTAGCCGCTGCCGGCCGCGGCGATGATGCCGCCGGCGACGATGGGGCCGATCACCCGCGACAGGTTCATCGCCACCGCATTCAGCACCAGTGCGCCGGGCAGCTCGGCGCGCGGCACCAGGGTGGGGATCAGCGCCGCGAACAGCGGCCAGCGCATGGCCAGGCCGATGCCGTAGGCAAAGGTCAGCGTCAGCAGCAGGCCCGGCGTCAGCAGGCCGAGGAAGGTGGTCAGGCTCAGGGTGATGGCCACCGCGGCCACCCAGAACTGGGTGGCGATGAAGAAACGCCGCCGGTCGACGATGTCCGCCAGCGCGCCGCACGGCACCCCCAGCAGGAACACCGGCAGGGTGGAGGCCGCCTGCACCAGCGCTACCAGCACCGGGCTACTGCTGAGCGAGGTCATCAGCCAGGCGGCGGCCACGTCGTTCATCCACATGCAGATATTGGCGGTGAGCCAGGTGCCCCACAGCATGCGGAACAGCGGTTGTTTCAAGGGTGTCCAGGCGGGCAGCGGTGCGGCGGCGGTAACGGGGGCGGTCATGGTGGCAATCTGGTCTGGCAACGGCAAAATGAAAACAACACGGCGCCCGCCAGCATGGGCGCCGGCGGACAGCGATCGGACAGGCTACTCGTGGCTCACCACGGTCACCGGCACCTGCGACAGGCGGATCACCTCGCTGGTGACCGAGCCCAGCAGCGCGCGCCCCAGCCCGGAGCGGCCATGCGAGCCCATCACCACCTGGTGTGCGCCCACCTCGCTGGCGTAGTGGGCGATGCTGCTGGCGGTGTGCCCTACCGCGATGTGCGGCGAGTAGGGCTGGCCGGCCGCCTCCAGCGCCGCCTTGGCCGGCTGCAATGCGGCCAACCCTTCCTCGCGGTAGTAGTTTTCCAGCTGCTCGTGGCTGACAAACCAGCGCACGTGGCCGGATTCCACCGGCACCTGCACATTCAGCAGATGCACCTCCAGCGCACCCAGCAGTTCGCGCAGCCGCAGCACGTGTTTCACCGCGCGCATGGCGCAGGCCGAGCCATCCACCGCCAGCAATATCCGCATGCTCATCTTGCTTTCCTTCACGAGGGTTTGCGCGGGCTGTCCTCGCCCAGCGCCACTTCATGGATCACCCGGCCCTGCGCGCGGCGCGCCAGCAGGCTGCCGACCAGCACCACGCCCAAGGCGCCGGCGGCGGCGGCCACATAGTGCAGGCCGTGCGGCGCGCCGGCCAGCAGCGGCTTGATAGCCACGTCGCCCAGCAGCATGTCGCCGGCGATCCAGCCCAGCAGCGCGGCGCCCAGGGTAATCACCAGCGGGAAGCGGTCCATCAGCTTGAGCACGAACTGGCTGCCCCACACGATGATGGGAATGCTGATCAGGATACCGAACACCACCAGCCCCAGCTCGCCGCGGGCGGCGCCGGCCACGGCAATCACGTTGTCCAGGCTCATCACCGCGTCGGCAACGATGATGGTCTTGATGGCGCCCAGCAGGTGGGTGCTGCCCTCGATATTGCCATGCGCGTCGCCGTCTTCCGGCTGCAGCAGCTTGACGCCTATCCACAGCAGCAGCAGCGCGCCCACCACCTTCAGGTACGGCAGTGCCAGCAACTGCAAGGCAAAGAAGATCAGCACGATGCGCAGCGCGATGGCACCGGCCACGCCCCACAGAATGCCCTTGCGCCGCAGATCCGGCGCCAGCTTGCGGCAGGCCAGCGCGATCACCACCGCGTTATCGCCGCCCAGCAGAATGTCGATCATCACGATCTGCAGCACGGCGCCCAGAAAAGCCATGCTGAACAGCTCCATCCCGTACAACTCCATGGTAGGTCCTCGTCGGCGGGCCATGCGCGGGCACGGCGGTGACAGCTTGGCCGCATCGCACGGCCGCGTTGATGTTTCATGTTAGCCGCTGCGCCGCGCGGCGCTCGGCTAGCGGTAGCGGTTGTACGCCGCCTGCAGCCGACCGCGGGCCTGCAGCTGGCGGATGGCGCGGTTAAGCTCGGCCAGGCTGACGCTGCTGTGCGGCGACAGCGCGCACTGTACCCGCGTGCGGCTGACCGGCAGCCACGGGTGCAGCGCATGGCGGAACAGGCCGCGCTTGATCTGGTAGTCCAGGAACTGGCTGTTGATCACCACGTGCTCGATGCGCCCGGCCACCAGTTTTTCCAGGTTGGCCTGCATCTGCGGTGCGTCGTCGCGGATGAAATGCGCCCCCAGCGCCGCCTCCAGCTCCGGGTAGCGAAAGCCGAGCACGGTGCCGACCGGCTGATCGGCGATGGCCGCCAGCGAGCGGGGGCGCGCCGCGCGGCGCAGCGTCACCAGCACATCGGTATGCACCGCCACCGGCACGCTCCACTGGAACGGACCGGGCAGCCAGCCCGGCTGGTAGCCGCAGACGATATCGGCATCGCCGCTGGCCAGCGCCACCGGCAGCCGCTTGCGCGGCCGGATCAGGAAGCGTGGCTCGCGGCCGAGCCTGGCGGCCAGCAGCTCGCCGACCTCCTTGTGCCAGCCCTGCAGCAGCTGCTCATCGCGCAGCTCGGCCAGCGGCATCTCGGTGCTGTCGTCCACCACGATGTTCAGGCTGGCGGCAACGGCCGGGCCGGCGCCAGCCAACAGGCCGGCCAGCAGCAACAGCAGGCGCCGGTAAGCGCGTTTCATGCATCCCCCTGCACTACTGCGCCGCCATGCCGGCCACAAGGTTGGCCGCAGCCACGGCGCGCAGTGAACAATGATGCACCGCACTTTGCCACAGCCCCGCCGCGCTTGTCATGACAAGCCCGGCCGCGGCATGCCGGCTGGCGACGGCAGCCCGCGCGCGCCGCTGCCGGCCGGCAAGGCGTGGCGCCGTCAGCCCGGCAGCGGGATGAACTCGGTCTCGCCCGGCACCATGGCAAAGCGCCCGGCCGCCCAGTCCTCGCGCGCCTGCTGCAGCCGCGCCTTGTCGCTGGCGACGAAGTTCCAGTCCAGGAAGCGCGGCGCATCCAGCGGCGCACCGCCGAACAGCACGCCGTGCGCGCAGGCGCTGGCGTGCAGCTGGATGTCGCCCGCCCCCAGTTGCACCAGCTCGCCGGCACGCACCGTCTCGTCGCCGATGCGCACCTCGCCGTCGAACAGGTACAGGCCGCGCTCGGCCGCCGCCGGCAGCAGCAGCTCGCCGCCGCCCTGCAGCTGCCAGTCCAGGTACAACGTGTCGCTGAAGGTGCGCACCGGCGAATGCATGCCGTAGGCGTTGCCGATCAGCAGGCGCAGCAAGGCGCGCGGCAGCTGCGCCTGCGGCAGCTCGTCCGCCGCGTAGTGGTAAAACGCCGGCGCGCAGGCCTCGTCCGCCAGCGGCAGCGCCAGCCACATCTGCAGCCCCTCCACCGCCAACTGGCTGTCGCGGATGTCCGGCGGGATGCGCTCGGAATGCACGATGCCGCGGCCGGCCACCATCAGGTTCACCGCCCCCGGCTCGATGCGCTGCACCGTGCCCAGGCTGTCGCGGTGCATCATCGCGCCCTGGGTCAGGTAGGTGACGGTGGCGAGGCCAATGTGCGGGTGCGGCCGCACGTCGCCCTCGGTGCCGGCGGCCACGAAGTAGGCCGGCCCCATGTGGTCCAGGAACACGAACGGCCCGATATGGCGGCAGCCGCGCACCGGCAACAGCCGGCGCACGATGAAGCCGATGTCCTGCTGTCGCGGCGCAATGCGTTGCATGATGGCGTTCATCGCATCTCCTCAGGCCAGGGTGCCGGCCTGGTAGTCGGCAAACGCCTGCTCCAGCTCGGCACGACTGTTCATCACGAAGGGGCCGTACTGCGCGATCGGCTCGCCCAGCGGCTTGCCGGCCAGCACCAGCACGCTGGCGCCCTGTTCGCTGCTAAAGCTCACGCCGTCGCCGCCGGCGGACAACACCGCCATGCGGCCCTCGGTCACCTGCCGCGCCGGCTCGCCGACGCCGATCTGCCCCTGGTACACGTAGAGGAAGGCATTGTGCCCGGCCGGGATGCTGATCTGCTGCGCCTGGCCTGCGGCCAACGTTACGTCCAGGTACAAGGGCTCGGTGTCCGGTTGCTGGATGGTGCCGGCGGTGGCGCCGTAGTGGCCGGCGATCACCTTCACCCGCGTACCGTCGTCCAGCTGCAGCACGGGAATCTGTTCCGACGGAATGTCCTGGTAGGCGGCCGGAATCATCTTGCGCTTGGCCGGCAGGTTGATCCACAGCTGGAAGCCGTGCATCAGCCCCTCCTCCTGCTCCGGCATCTCGGAATGGATCACGCCGCGGCCGGCGGTCATCCACTGCACGCCGCCCGGCCCCAGCAGGCCCTCGTTGCCGCCGCTATCGCGGTGGCGCATGCGCCCGGTCAGCATGTAGGTGACGGTCTCGAAGCCGCGGTGCGGGTGCGGCGGGAAGCCGGCGATGTAGTCGTTGGGATCGTCGGAGCGGAACTCGTCCAGCATCAGGAACGGGTCGAGCCGACGCTGCAGATCCTGCGTCAGCACGCGCTTGAGATTCACCCCGGCGCCGTCGGCGGTGTCGATGCCGACCACCAGTCGTTCTACCTGGCGGGATTGGAAAGCAGTAGTCATGGCCTCAGTCCTTGTCGTGTCGTTGGCGGCTGCCGCCGATGGCCGGCAGCGCATATGCGGCCAACTATAAGAAAGCGGCTGCCGATAGCAAAGCGCAAAAATCTGCAAGCTAACTTCAAAAAAGGCGAGTGAACCTTAACCGTGCCACCGCGCGCTGCCAAGCTACGCGCGGCATGCTGGCACAAGGCCGTGACGGCCATGCGGCCAACGTTGGCCGCAAACTCCCCGCCCCAGAATGACAAATGCCGCCCACTATGCAGTGGACGGCATTGCCAGCACCCGGCAACAGCAGCGCTTACTCGCTGGCCGGCGTCAGCATCTCCTGCGCCCATACCATGGCGTCCAGGTGGCTGCGGTTGACCACCGCCGGCTCCAGCTTGAGCATGCGCGCCAGCGTGGTGACGCGTTCGATATTGTCCTGCTCCGCCGCCATCGCCAGCGCCAGGTAGGGCGCGAACAGGCCGCGCTGGTTGAGCAGCGCGTCCGCCACCGTCGGCGGCAGCTCCAGCGGCTCCAGCGCATCGGCCAGCTTCACCTGCATCAGCGCGTCCAGCAGCGAGAACATGCCGGTGAGGAACAGGTGCTCACACTCCAGCTTGTGGTTGCCACCCATCTCGCCCAGCTTCTGCATGAAGTGGGCGCGGAACAGCGAACGCTCCAGCAGCGCGACGGAACGACCATCGTCCTTGCGGGTGGTGAACAGCAGCAGCGTCAGCCACTTGAACAGCGAATCGCGGCCGATCAGCATCAGCGATTCCTCGATGGTCATCACCTTGCGCGACAGGCCGTTCATCGGCGAGTTGATGAAGCGCAGCAGCTTGAACAGCAGCAGCGAATCCAGCTTGAACTGCGCGTCCAGCTCCTTGCTTTCGGCGCCGGCGCGCAGCAGGCGCATGATCTCCATGATGCGCATCTGGCTGGCGTCCACCTGCGCCGCCGGCAGCGGGTGGAAGTTGGTGAGGAAGCTGCCTTGGTACAGCGCGAAGCGCTTGGCGGCGCCCGGCGTCTTCAGGCACACGTCGAATTCCTCGGCCGAACCGATATTGCGCGCGTACCAGCGCGCCGCCGGGTACTTGCCCGGCAGCTGGTCGAGGAACGGCGCCAGCACATCGTCCACCGCGGCGGCGAAGTCCAGCACCAGGATGTCCATGCGCGACAGCAGCTCGTCCTGCAGCAGCTCGGACGCCACGTGGTGGCCGAACAGCGCCGGCTCCAGCGCGAAGCGGCGGCCCTGCGCTTTGTGGCGGTCGATCTCGGCGATGATGGCCGCGGTCACCGGCTCGTCCGACGGCGGGTTGAGCACGAAGAACACGCGGTCGGCCGGAAAGCCTTCCAGCGCCGGGTCGCTCAGCGAGGTGGTGGAGATGTGCACCAGCGCGCGGCGGAAGGCCAGCAGACGGAACACGTCCATATTGATCAGGGTGCTGATCATCAGGTGGTCGAACTGCACCCACTGGCTGGCGCTGGATTCCTTGCGCCGCAGCGCGTCGCGCACCATGAACTCGTAGGCCACCACCCGCTGCTGGCTGTCGTGCACCGCCTGGTGCATGACGAAGCCGAAGGTGGGCGGCAGCGCCGGCGCGGCCTGGGCGGCCGGGTCCGGCGTGGCGGCCGCGGGGACGGCCCCCGGCTCGTTGGCCGCCGGCTCATCCTTGCTGCCCTTACCCAAACCACCAAACAGACTTTTCAACATGATCGGGTGTCCCGTCGTAACAGCAGTGTTAGTCACCGCGCACCGCCTGCCGGCAGTGGCCGTACGGCCAGCGCCCAGCACGCGTATCTGGTTATCAATCTAGCCGATACGCCCCGGAATGCGCGGGGTATCGACATGCACGTCGCCGCATTGGGCGCGGTGGCGCAGCGCGTGGTCGATCAGCACCAGCGCCAGCATCGCCTCGGCGATCGGCGTGGCGCGGATGCCGACGCAGGGGTCGTGGCGGCCGTGGGTTTCCATCTCGATCGCCTCGCCGGCCTTGTTGATGGAACGGCGCGGCTGGGCGATGGACGAGGTCGGCTTGATGGCGATCGACACTTCGATGTCCTGGCCGGTGGAGATGCCGCCCAGCACGCCGCCGGCGTGGTTGCTGGCAAAGCCCTGCGGCGTCAGTTCGTCACCGTGCTCGCTGCCGCGCTGGGTCACGCAGCCGAAGCCGGCGCCGATTTCCACGCCCTTCACCGCGTTGATGTTCATCATCGCGTAGGCGATGTCGGCGTCCAGGCGGTCGTACACCGGCTCGCCCCAGCCCACCGGCACGTTTTCGGCCACCACGCGCAGGCGCGCGCCCACCGAGTCCAGGCTCTTGCGGATGCTGTCCATATAGGCTTCCAGCTCATCCACCTTGCTGGCGTCGGCGGCGAAGAACGGGTTGTCGTTCACCACCTCCCAGCTCTGGAACGGGATTTCCACCGAGCCGATCTGCGTCATGTGGCCACGAATCACGATGCCGTGCTTTTCACGCAGCCACTTCTTGGCGATGGCGCCGGCCGCCACCCGCACCGCGGTTTCACGTGCCGACGAGCGGCCGCCGCCACGCGGGTCGCGGATACCGTACTTGTGCCAGTAGGTGTAGTCGGCATGCCCCGGGCGGAAGGTGTCGGCGATATTGCCGTAGTCCTTGCTGCGCTGGTCGGTGTTGCGGATCAGCAGCGCAATCGGCGTGCCGGTGGTCTTGCCCTCGTACACGCCGGAGAGGATCTCCACGGTGTCCGGCTCGCGGCGCTGGGTCACGTGGCGGCTGGTGCCCGGCTTGCGGCGGTCCAGCTCGGCCTGGATGTCGGCCTCGGACAGTTCCAGCCCCGGCGGGCAGCCGTCCACCACGCAGCCGATGCCCGGCCCGTGGCTTTCGCCGAAAGAGGTGACAGAAAACAGCAAACCCATGCTATTGCCAGACATCGCTTCATCCCTAGATTCTTGTGGTGATCGCGATGGATTCTAGCACGGCTGGCGCCGCCCCCAGACAGGCAGCCGACAGTTGGTCGCCGGGCCATGCCGCCTCCATCGCGTGCACCGATTAGTACAGAGCGACCGCCGCGGGCCAATACTTAAATGCAGCCAAGCGGCGGCGGGCTACCGGGCGGAAAATGCTGCTCCATCCACTGCTGTATTTCCTGCACGAACAGCCGTACTTTCAAGGAGTTGCGTCGCGATGCCGGGTACACCGCGTACACGTGGTCGCGGCCAAAACTTTCGCCGGTGCAGTAGTAATCCGGCAGCACCTGCTGCAGCCGCCCCGCCGCCAGGTGGCGCAGCGCGCTCCAGCGCGGGCACGGCAGGATGCCCTGCCCGGCGCAGGCGGCGTCGAGCAGCAGATCGAAGTTGTCGGACTGGATGCGGCCAACCGGTTCGATGCGCTGGCTGTGGCCGTCGCGGCTGAAGAACCACGCCGGGTTGAGCAGCGGGTGGCGGTAGATCAGGCAACGGTGCTGCGCCAGGTCGGCCGGCTCGCGCAGCGGCGGCGCGCCGGCCAGGTAGTCGGCCGAGGCGCACACCATCACCCGGTTGTCGCCGATCACCTTGGCGATCTGCCCCGGCAAATCGTGATGCCCCAGCCGCAGTGCCACATCGTAGTTTTCCGCCACCAGATCCACGTAGCGGTCCGACAGCGCCACGTCCAGCTCCACCTCCGGGTAGCGCTGCATGAAGGCCGGGCAGAACGACGACAGCACCGCGCGCCCGAACGACAGCGCCGCGGTGATGCGCAGCCGGCCGCGCGGCATGCCGTCCAGCTCGTTGATGCGCTGGCCGACGCGCGCCAGCTGCGCCATCGCCTCGCTGGCGGTTTCCAGGTAGATGCGGCCGGCCTCGGTCAGCGCCACCTGGCGCGTGGTGCGCGTCAAGAGCCGGCTGCCCAGCGAAGCCTCCAGGCCGTTGATGGCCTTGGTGATCGCCGACGGCGTCTTGCCCAGCTTCAGCGCCGCGCGCGACAGGCTGCCGGTTTCGGCAACCGCGATGAAGGCGGCGATGGCATGAAACATGTCCATGAGTATTTCCATTCAGGAAAAAAAGAACTGCGCGCCGTGCGCTTTATCCGCCGGGACGAAACGCGCCATGATGGCTGCACCGCTTGCCATATTGCGGACTACAAACGGAGGAAGGCAATGAAAACGACCATCAGAACCCTTGCTGCAGGCTGTCTTGTCGGCTTTATACCGCTGGCCGCCCACGCCGGCGGCACGCTGAACATCTACAACTGGGGCGAGTACTTCGCCCCCGACACTATTGCCAATTTCGAAAAAGAAAGCGGCATCAAGGTACGGCTGGACGTCTACGACAGCAACGAGGTACTGCAGACCAAGCTGCTGGCCGGCGGCAGCGGCTACGACCTGGTGTTTCCGTCCAACGACTTCCTCAGCCGCCAGATCCAGAGCGGGGTGTACCAGAAGCTGGACAAGAGCAAGCTGCCCAATCTGAAAAACCTCGACCCGGCCTTCGTGCCCAAGGTGAACAGCGTGGACCCCGGCATGCAGTACAGCGTACCGTATATGTGGGGCACCACCGCCATCGGCTACAACGTCGACAAGGTGAAGAAGGCGCTCGGCGGCCAGCTGCCGGCCAACAGCTATGAGCTGCTGTTCAACCCGGCCATCCTCGCCAAGCTGCAAGGCTGTGGCGTGGCCTACAACGATGCCGGCAGCGCCATGTTCCCGCTGGCACTGCGCTACGTTGGCCGCGACCCCAACAGCACCAACCCCAAGGATTACGAAGCCGCCGCCGCCGTGCTGCAGCAGGCGCGCCCGCATGTGCGCCGCCTGATCGCCACCCCGGTGATGAACGATCTGGCCAACGGCGAAGTGTGCGTGTCCACCGGCTATTCCGGCGCCGTGCTGGTGGCCAAGCTGCGCGCCCGCGACAGCAAGACCGGCAACAACATCGCCTACAGCATCCCGCAGAGCGGCGCGCCGATCTGGTTCGACAGCATGGTGATCCCCAAGGACGCCAAGAATGTCGACAACGCGCACAAGTTCATCAACTACATCCTGCGCCCGGACGTGGTGGCGCGCATCAGCAATGCGGTGATGTACCCCAGCCCCAATGCCCAGGCGGTGAAACTGATGAGCAAGGACCTCACCGGCGACCCGATGATCTTCCCGGACAGCAAGCGCATGCAGAGCCTGTGGGTGCAGCGCCCGTTCGACCCGGCCACCATGCGGCTGCAGACCCGTCTGTGGCAAAAATTCAAGACCGGCCGTTAAGCGGGAGCAGCCACCATGACCAACACCGGTTTGCTCTACGACGACCTGTTTCTGGAACACAACGCCGGCCGCCAGCTGTACTGCGGCCAACATGGCAGCGCCGACTGCGGCGAGGAGTTCGACTCCCCGCTGCGCCTGCGCTACACCAAGGCGCTGCTCGACGCCACCGGCATAAGCGCGCAACTGCGGCCGCTGTCCTACCGCCCGGCGGATGACAACGCGCTGCTGCGGGTGCACAGCCCGGCCTACCTCGCCAGCCTGGCGGCCGACTGCGCCGCGGCGCAAAGCGATGGCGTGCAGCTGGGCGCCGATGCCCGCGGCGGCCCGGCCACCGAACGCATCGCCCGCGCCGCCGCCGGCGCCGCCTGCGCCGCGGTGGATGCGGTAATGCAGGGCGAGGTGCGCAACGCCTACGCGCTGATCCGCCCCTCCGGCCACCACGCCGGCCCGGACTACGCCATGGGCTACTGCTACTACAACAACGTGGCGGTGGCCGCGCGGCACGCGCAGGCCAAGTACGGCGTCGAGCGCGTCGCCATCATCGACTGGGACGTACACCACGGCAACGGCAGCCAGCACATCTTCTACGGCGACGACAGCGTGCTGTTCTGCTCGCTGCACGAAGAGGACAACTACCCGCAGGAAAGCGGCAGCGAGCAGGAACACGGCGAAGGCCGCGGCACGGGTTACAACCTCAACATCCCGCTGCCGGCCGGCAGCGGCTACGCCGCCTATGCCGAGGCATTCCAGCGCGTGCTGCTGCCCATCCTGCAGCGCTTTGCACCGCAGCTGATCCTGGTCTCCGCCGGCCAGGACGCCAATGCCTACGACCCGCTGGGCCGCATGCGCCTGACCCGCCCCGGCTTCCGCCGCCTGGCCGCCAGCCTGGTGGCCGCGGCGGAAACACTGTGCGACGGCCGCATCGTGATGCTGCAGGAAGGCGGCTACAGCCTGCCCTACCTGCCGATCGCCACCCTGGGCGTGATCGAGGGCCTCAGCGGCCTGCAAGTCGACTTCGACGACCCGCACCTGATACCCGACCGGCCGCTAAGCGCCGGCGAAGCCGCGGCGGTCAGCCGCGCGCTGGAGGCACAACGCCCGTACTGGGCAGCACAGGAGGAACACCATGCGTAACGTCACCGTCGCCACCACCCAGATGAGTTGCAGCTGGGACCGTGCGGCCAACCTTGAGCGCGCCGAGGCGCTGGTGCGCGAAGCCGCCGCCCGCGGCGCCAACATCATCCTGCTGCAGGAGCTGTTCGAGGCCCCGTACTTCTGCATCGACCAGCGCCACCACCACAACGCGCTGGCGGCGCCGTTCGACGGCCACCCGTGGCTGGGCCGCTTCGCCGCGCTGGCGCGCGAGCTGCAGGTGGTGCTGCCGGTGAGCTTTTTCGAACAGGCCGGCAACACCCAGTTCAACAGCCTGGCGATGATAGACGCCGACGGCAGCATCCTCGGCCACTACCGCAAGATGCACATCCCGGACGGCCCCGGCTACAGCGAAAAGTTCTACTTCTCGCCCGGCGACATGGGCTTCAAGGTGTGGGACACCCGCTACGGCAAGCTGGGCGTCGGCATCTGCTGGGATCAGTGGTTTCCGGAGACCGCGCGCTGCATGGCACTGATGGGCGCCGAGATTCTGCTCTACCCCACCGCCATCGGCAGCGAGCCGCACGATGCCGGCATCAACTCCAAGCGCCACTGGCAGAACACCCAGCGCGGCCACGCCGCGGCCAACCTGATGCCGCTGTTGGCCAGCAACCGCGTCGGCACCGAGCACGGCGAGGCCGGCACCCACATCACCTTCTACGGCGGCTCCTTCATCGCCGGTGAAGACGGCGAGCTGCGCGCCGAGGCGGCGGACGGCGACGGCAGCATCCTCACCGCCAGCTTCGACCTGGACGCGCTGGCCGCCAAGCGCCGCGCCTGGGGCGTGTTCCGCGACCGCCGCGTGGAGCACTACGGCACGCTGCTGCAGTACGCGCAGGGCTGAGCCGGGCAGTCGCCGCATGACACAACGCCGTCCGCTGGCAGCAGCGGGCGGCGTTGTTCATTTGTCCGCCGGGGTGGCGACGTTGCGGCCAACGTTGGCCGCACGCTGGCGCGCGGCAGCCGGCGGCGCTTAGCCGGCAACCCCCTCATCCGGGCGTCGCGCGACGGTGGCCGCCACCGTCGGCGCCGCCAGGCCGCGATGCGCCCGGTCCGCCTGCCACACGAACAGCGCGCCCAGCAGCGTCAGCGCCAGCATGCTCCACAGCATGGCGTTGCCGGGCATGGCGGTGAGCAGCACGCCGGCCAGCACCGGGCTGCCGGCGGCGCCCAGTTGCGCCAGGTTCTGCGCGCCGTAGTAGCTGCCTTTCAGCTGCTCCGGTGCGATGGCGTCGATGTACAGGTATTCCGCCGGCACCAGCAGGATCTCGCCCAGGGTGAACAGCACCATCCAGCCGCACCACTGCCACAACGACGGCGACAGCGCGAAGCCGGCCAGGCCGCCGGCCAGCAGCAGCGAGGCCAGCATGATCCAGCGCAGCAGGGTGTGCGGCCGCAGCAGGCGCCCCAGCCAGAACTGGCACAGCACCACGGTCAGCGCGTTGCTGGTGATCAGCGCCGACATCCAGCGCAGCACCTCGGCATCGCTATGGCCCTGCAGCAGGTACAGCGACAGGTAATCGGAAAAGCGCCCGTGCACCACGCAGGCCAGCAGGCTGCCGATGGTGAACAGCACCAGGGTGCGGTCGCGGCGCAGCAGTTGCAGCGTGGCGGCAAACTGCTGCGGCCGGGCCGCCGCGGCCGTCGCCCCGCGCGGCACCTGGCGGGCCAGCGGCAGGCACAGCAAGGCCAGCAGCGCCGCCAGCCAGTACGCCCACGCCACGTGGCCGGCCGCCAGCCAGCTGCCCAGCAGCGGGCCGATGGCGTAGCCGACATTGGCCAGCGTGTAGCGCAGCGAAAACGCCGCGCTGCGCTCGGCCGGCGGCAGCAGGTCGCTCAGCAGCGCCTTGATGGCGATGCCGAACAGCACGAAGGCCGCCTCCATCAACAGCAGCCCCAGCGCCGCCAGCGCCAGTTGCCGGCTGCCCGGCAGCAGCGCAAAACCGCCGGCCACCGCCAGCAGCGACAGCTGCAGCAGGCGGCGGCGGTCGGCGCGATCCACCAGATAGCCGGCATACAGCCCGGCCAGCGTGGCGGCGACCAGCACCGCGCCCAGCAGCAGGCCGATCTGCTGCGCGGCGAGATCGAGCTGCCGGCCCAGCGTCAGCACCAACAGCGGCGACACCAGCGCGCGGCTGATCGACAACAGGAAACTGCTCAGCAATAGCTGGCGCACCACAGGGGAAAAACGCGACACGATGGCACTCCTTTTCGTCAGCCCCCAGTATCGGCAACAAAGCAGAAGCAAAAAATGGATAAACTCCGCCTTATTTACTTCCGCTTTTATCCGCGCCGAACAGCCTGGCCGCGGCAAGGAGAAGCCATGCGTCTGGAACAACAATACCGGCTGCTGTACCAGCACTACGGCGAAGCCGACAGCCACCCCGGGCTGCCGGCGCTGGCCACGCTGCTGAACTGCAGCGAGCGCAATGTGCGGCTGCAGCTGGGCAAGATGCAGGCGCAGGGCTGGCTCGACTGGCAGCCCGGCCGCGGCCGCGGCCGGCTGTCCACCCTGCGCTGCCGGCGCACGCCGGAGATGCTGGCACTGGACAACGTTGGCCGCCTGCTGGCGCAGGGCGAGCTGGAGCAGGCGTTTGCCCGCCTGCCGCCGGAACAGCGCGGCCAGCTGATGGCACAACTGCCGCGCTACCTGGGCGCCGGCAACAACCGCCGCCAGCTGCGCATCCCCATCCATCGCCAGCTCACCACGCTGGACCCGCAGCAAGTCAGCAGCCGGCTGGAGGCGCACCTGGTGCGGCAGATGTTCGATCGGCTGTGCGATTTCGACGTGCACAGCCAGACGCTGCTGCCGGCGCTGGCGCACCACTGGGAGGCGCAGCACGACGCGCGCCGCTGGCGCTTCTGGCTGCGGCCGGGCATCAGCTTTCACGACGGCACGCCGCTGGATGCCCAGGCGGTGGCAGCCAGCATCCGCCGCCTGGACCACCCGGCCTGCACCTGGCGGCGGCAGTACCGCGGCCTGCGCGCCATCCGGCTGCACGATGCGCTGTCGCTGAGCTTCGAGCTGGCGGACAGCGACTGGCTGTGGCCGCAGCGGCTGCTCAGCGCCAATGCCTCCATCGTGCCGCTGCGGCGTGCGGCCAACTTTGCGCAGCTGCCGGTGGGCAGCGGCCCGTTCCGCGTGCTGCGCCACAGCCCGCAGCGGCTGACGCTGCAGGCCAACCCGCACTACTACCGCGAACGGCCGCTGCTGGACGAGATCGACCTGTGGGTGATCGACACCCCGGCGCAGCAGCAGGGCTTCGATGTGCGGCTGGACGCCGGCGGCGGCGATCGCGCGCTGCAATCGGCCTGCACCTACCTGGTGCCCAACCCGCAGCGGCCGCTGCTGCGCGATGCCGCCAGCCGGCGCTGGCTGCTGCGGCTGCTGTCGCAGCCATCGGTGATTACCGCCGACGATCCGCTGCGGCGCCCGGCGCACGGCCTGCTGCCGGACTGGCAGCAGCCGGCGGTGGCGCCGGCGGCGGCGCCGTTGCCGGCCGGCAGCCAGCTGCGGCTGGTGACCTACGAGCTGGCCGCGTTCCAGCCGCTGGCGCAGGCACTGGCGGCGCGGCTGGCCAGCGCCGGCATCGGGCTGCAGATCGTCACCCTGGACTATCCGCGTTACGAACGGCAGGAATGGTGGCCGGATACCGACCTGGTGCTGGGCAGCGAGGTGCTGCACGACGACCGCGACTACAGCTGCCACGAATGGTTTGGCAGCAACCCGACGCTGCGGCTGGCGCTGGGCGAGGCCGGCGGCGCGCGCATGGATGCGGCACTGCTGGCGATCCAGCGCCAGCCGTCCCCCGCCGCGCGCATGGCGGCGTACCGGCAGATAGCTGACTGGCTGGTGGCCGAAGGCTGGCTGCTGCCGCTATCGCACGAATACCAGGGCGTGATCGCCAGCCCGGCGGTGGCCGGGCTGACGCTGGGGCTGAACGGCTGGATGGATTTCTCGCGGCTGTGGCTGCAGGACGCGTCCTGACCGCCGGCCGCCGCTGAGCGAGCGCCACTGCGGCCAACGTTGGCCGCATAAAACAACAGCGCCCCACTGGGGGCGCTGTGCATTACGCGGTGGCCGCGCTTACCACGGCACGCTGCCGCCGCGGCGGCGGTACCAGCCGGTCACCGACAAGCGTTGCTGCCGCGCCGGCAACACCTCGTGCCAGAAGCGGTCGGACAGGAACAGCACCAGGGTGCCGGCCTCCGGCGTCACGTCGATGTGCTGCGTACAGTCGGCGTCCAGATACAGGCGGATCTCGCCGCCGCCATCCTGCGGCCAAGCCTCGTTCAGATAGAACACCGTGGTCAGCGTGCGCGCGTCGTCGTCGCGGAAACGGTCGAGGTGCTTCTTGTAGAACGCGCCTTCCGGGTACACCGCGAAGTGCGACTCCAGCTCGGCCAGCCCCAGGTACAGGCCGCGGTTCACCGCCTGCATCACCTCGTCCATCGCCGCGTTGTAAGCCTGCACCGCCGGCAGCGTTGCCACTTTATCCAGCCACAGCACCGAATCGCTGCGAATCTCGGCGCGACGCGCCTGGCCATCGCCGCGGCCGGTGGCCGCCTCGTGGAAGCGGCCCTGCTGCCACACGTCCAGGCAGGCGTCGCGCAGTTCGGCTACCAGGCTGGCTGGCAGCGCATGGGGAATCACCACCCAGCCATCGCTGGCCAGGCGGTCGAGTACGGCATCAATATCGAATGGCAGGGACATCGCGCTCATCACAGAAAATCGGTCAGGCGGCTTTCTACCATGCGCCGCTGCCGCCGCCAATGCGTTGCATCAAGCCCGCAACAGCCAGTTGATGCCGCCGCCGCCCAGCAGCAGCCAGCCGAACAGCAGCGCCGCCAGCGCCAGCGGCCGCCAGCCGGCGCGGTACAGCGCGGCAAAGCGGGTATCCAGCCCCAGCGCCGCCATCGCCGCCGCCAGCAGCAGGCGCCCCAGCAACAGCAAGCCATCGTGCAGTGCCGGCGGCAGCCAGCCGCTGCTGTTCAGCGCGATCGCGGCGATGAAACCGAAGGCGAACCACGGCACGGCGATCGGCGCCCGCTGGCCCTGCGCCGCCGCGCGCCGCTGCCACACCGCGGCCAGCAGCAGCAGGAACGGCGCCAGCAGCATCACCCGCAGCATCTTGGTCAGCACCGCGCTGGCCGCCGCCGCCTCGCCCACCGCCTTGCCGGCCACCAGCACCTGCGCCACCTCGTGCAGGGTGGAGCCGGTCAGCACGCCGTAGCCGGCCTGGTTCAGCCCCAGCGGCGCCAGCAGGCCATACAGCCACGGGTACAGCAGCATGGCGATGCTGCCGAACAGCACCACCCCGGCCACCGCCACGCCGGCACGCTCGCTGCTGGCGCGGATCACCGGCTGGGTGGCCAGCACCGCCGCCGCGCCGCAGATGGCGCTGCCGGCGCCGATCAGCACGCAGCTGTCGCGGTCCAGCCCCAGCCGCCGCCCCAGCCACAGCGCCAGGCCGAAGGTGGAGGCCAGCACCAGCGCATCGATCAGCAACACCCGCCCGCCCAGCTGCTGCAGCTGGCCCAGCGTCAGCTGCAGGCCGAACAGCACGATGCCGGCGCGCAGCAGCGACTGGCGGCACAGCCGCAGCCCCGGCAGCCAGCCGGCCGGCAGCGGCCGCAGGTTGGCCAGCAGCATGCCGCCGACGATGGCCAGCAGCAGCGGCGAGATGGCATGGGCGGCCAACCACGGCAGCGCGGCCAGCCACTGCGCGGCGGCGGCCAGCAGCAGCGCGGCGGCGACGCCGCTGATATATGCAGTTTTTTGCATATCGATAGCACCAGCAGGTTTAACGGTGCCGCCAGCTTACGCAGCCGGCTTTTAGTGGTAAAACGGATAATATCGATCAGATAAATCAGCAAAACCGATCAATGAGCCTGAAACTGAGCCTGCGCGAACTGGAAGTGTTCGCCGCCATTGCCGATGCCGAGTCGGTGACCCGCGCCGCCGACGTGCTGGCGCTGTCGCAATCCGCCGCCAGCCAGGCGCTGGCGCAACTGGAGGCCGCGCTGGGCGCCACGCTGTTCGATCGCGTCGGCCGCCGGCTGCAGCTGAACGAGAACGGCCGTGCGTTGCTGCCGCGCGCCCGCGCCCTGCTGGACGAGGCGATGGCGTTGCAGCAACTGTTCGGCGAGGCGCCACTGTCGCTGCGCCTGGGCGCCAGCACCACCATCGCCAACTACCTGCTGCCGCAAAGGTTGGCCGCACTGCGCCGCGACTGGCCGCAATGCAAGGTGGCACTGCAGGTGGCCAACACCCGCGACATCGTGGCGGCGGTGGCGGCGCTGCGGGTGGATTTCGGCCTGATTGAAGGCCCCTGCCACCACCCGGAACTGCTGGCTACGCCGTGGCAGCAGGACGAGCTGGTGCTGATCGCCGCCGCCAGCCACCCGCTGGCGCAGGGCGTACTGACGCGCGAGGCACTGGCCGCCGCGCCGTGGCTGCTGCGCGAGGCCGGCTCCGGCACCCGCGAAGAGGTGGAGCGCGTGCTGCTGCCGCTGTTGGGCAGCCTGCGGTTGGAAATGGAGCTGGGCGATTCGGAGGCCATCAAGCGCGCGGTGGCGGCCGGGCTGGGTATCAGCTGCCTGTCGCGGCGCGTGGTGGCGGAGCTGCTGGCGGACGGCAGCCTGCTGGAGCTGGCCGGCGACCTGCCGCCGCTGGCGCGCACGCTGTGGTGCGTGCGCCACCGCGACCGCCCGCCAAGCCGCGGCATGCAGGCCCTGCTGCAGCTGGATGCCGCCCCCTGAGGCACCGCCCGTTTCCGGCCGCCTGCGCTAGCTACCCGCCGCACGGCGCCGGTGCGGCTCAGTAGTTCTCCACCACCTGGCGGTAGTTGCCGGCCAGCCAGTGCAGCAGCAGCGGAAAGTGGTCGCGCGCCGCATCCGGGTGGGTGAGCAGGCTGACGTGATCGTAATCGTGGCGATGGCCGCTGTGCCGCGCCAGCAGCCGCAAGCGCGACAGGTGCGCGCCGCTCTCGTCGCGAAAGCGCTTCACATCGGCCGGATGGCCGCGACAGGGGTCATTCTGCGCGGCGAAGTACAGCGCCGGCGGCAGGCGGTGCCGCTGCGCGGCGGCGGCGTAGTCGAAGCCGTCGTCGCTATCCACCCATGGCGCCACCTGCGCCCATTGCTTGCTCTGCCGGTGGCTCTTGTCGGTTTCATCGTCCGCGCCCAGCCCGATGCGCCGCGCCGGCAGGTAGCCCACCGCACGGCATAGCAGGCGGCCAACGATATTCCACAGCAGGTCCACCTCCAGCGTCTTGCGCCAGTTGCGCACATGCACGCTGCGCTTGCTGCCGAAATACACCAGGCTCTGCACTTCGGCTATCAGCTGCGGGAAGCGCAGCAGGCAGCTGCTCATGTGCACCCCGCCCCAGGAGTGCGCCATCCAGTGCAGCGGCGCCCCGCCCTTGATGTGGCGTACCGCGGCATGCAGCGCCGGCAGGTCTTCGGTGATGGTTTCGGTCTGGCCGTGGCGCGCGTGGCGGTCGATACGCGGCGTGCTGTGGCCTCGGCCGCGCAGGTCAGCCACGAACACATCGTAGCCGTGCGCCGCCAGATACGGCGCCAGGCCCTTGCCGCTGGCGGAGTAGAAGATGCGGCCGTTGGCCATCACCCCGTGCAGCAGCAGCACCGCCGGCGCGTCCGGCTTGCCGGTCGGCCGCAGTCGTTTCAGGAACAGCGTGTCGCGGTCGGTGACCGGCACCTGGATATCTTGCTGGCGTATCGTCATGTTTCCTCCCGTGGTGGTAGCGGCGGCCATCTGCGCGGCCGTTCAAACTATCGATTGAATAAACCGCACTCCGCCGCCGCCGTCAACCGCTACGCCGCCGCCCGTCGGCGTGCTGCGCTAGTTGCCACAGTGGAAACCCCGTAGACTGCCGCCTTCCCGTTTTTACCGCCTGGCGCAAGCCACGCCCGCCGATGCCCTTTTCCGCCTTTGCCCTCGACCCGGCGCTGCTGCACGCGCTGGACGAAGCCGGCTACCCCGCCGCCACCGCCATCCAGCAGGCGGCCATTCCGCTGATTCTGGCCGGCCACGACCTGCTGGCCACCGCCCACACCGGCGCCGGCAAGACCGCCGCCTACAGCCTGCCGCTGCTGCAAAAATGGCTGCTGGCCAGAGGCGGCCACGGCAAACGCTGCACGCTGATCCTGCTGCCCACCCGCGAGCTGGCGCAGCAGGTCGGCGCCACGCTGCAGCAGCTGGCAGCGCACCTGCCGCGCGTCAAGATCGTCACCGCCTATGGCGGCGTGTCGATCAACCCGCAGCTGCTGGCGCTGCGCGGCGGCGCCGATTTCGTCATCGCCACCCCGGGGCGGCTGCTGGACCTGATCGACAACAACGCCCTGCAGCCAGCCGATATCGATACGCTGGTGCTGGACGAGGCCGACCGCCTGCTGGCGCTGGGCTTTGCCGACGAGTTGCAGCGCATCCTGGCACTGCTGCCGACCAAGCGGCAGACGCTGCTGTTCTCCGCCACCTTTGCGGCCAACGTTCAGCAGCTGGCGGCCGGCCTGCTGCAGCAGCCAAAGCGGGTGCAGATCGACAACGCCGAGGTGCCGGACATCGCCCAGCGCGCCATCGAGGTGGATGCCCGCCGCCGCAACGCCCTGCTGCTGCAGCTGCTGCAACAGCAGGCCTGGCCGCAGGCCATGCTGTTCGTCAACAGCAAACACGATGCCGCCGAGCTGGCGCAGTGGCTGCAACGCGAAGGCATCCGCGCCGCTGCGCTGCATGGCGAGCTGGCGCAGGGCCGGCGCGAGCGGGTGCTGGAGAACCTGAAGAACGGCACGCTGCAGGTGCTGGTGGCCACCGACCTGGCGGCACGCGGCATCGACGTGCCGGCGCTGCCGGCGGTGATCAACGTGGCGCTGCCGCGCTCGCCGCAGGACTACACCCACCGCATCGGCCGCACCGGCCGCGCCGGGCAAAGCGGCGTGGCGATCAGCCTGATCGACGCCGACAGCCGCGCCCACTTCCGCCTGATCGAAAAACGCCTCGGCCTGCGCCTGGCGCGCGAGGTACTGCCCGGCTTCGAACCGACCGACCAGCCGGCGCCGCGCCTGGCCGCCTGCGACGACAACGGCGGCATCAAGGGCAAGCGCATGAGCAAGAAGGACAAGCTGCGCGCGGCTGCTGCGGCCGCAGCCGGCACGGACAAACCGCCAGCGGGCTGAGCGCGGCGAGCGCCCCGCCCTCGCGCGCATGAAAAATGCGGCCAACCTGGCAAGGTTGGCCGCAGCGCGTTTGGGCCGGTGCAGTTGCCGGGACAAGCAGTTATTCGCCGAAAATGTCTTCCGAGAAGTACTTCTTCTGAATCTTGCCGTAGCTGCCATTCTTGCGAATCTGGCCAATGGCCTGGTTCAGGCGCTGTACCAGGGCGGCATTGCCTTTCTTCACCGCAATACCGGCCCCCTCGCCAAAGTAGCGGACATCGGTAATCGGCGCGCCGACAAAGGCGTAGCCCGCCCCCTGCTTGGTCTGGATAAAGTCCTGGTCGCCCACTTCGCTGGTCACGAACACCCCGTCCACGCGCCCGGACTTCAAATCCAGAAACGCCTCCGGTGCCTTGCCGTACACCACGATGCTGGCGCCGTTCCTGCCCCACACATCGCGGGCATATTTCTCTTGCGTGGAAGCCCGCAGCACGCCGATACGCTTGCCGTTGAAATCCTTGGCGCCGATGGTGGTACCTGCTTTGGCGATCATGCGCGCCGGCACGTGGTAGTACTTGCCGGTGAAATCCACCGCCTTCCTGCGCTCGGCGGTAATCGACATCGACGACAGGATGGCATCGTATTTATTGGCGTTCAGGCCGGGAATCAGCCCATCCCAGTCTTGCGGCACGATCTGGCAGCTCACCTGCATCGCCTGGCACAGTGCCTGGGCGATATCCACGTCGAAACCTTGCAGATTGCCATCCGCGCCCTGTTTGGTGAACGGCGGGTAGTTGCCATCCATGCCGAAGCGCAGCGTCTCGCCGTGTGCGGTGCCCAGCATTGCCAGCAGCAGGCCGGCCAGCGCCCGTTGTTTGATCGTTTTGCTCATGATGCTCTCCTTGGTTTTCACGGGGTAACAGACCACATCAGTCCAGCGCCGCCAGCAGGGCAGCCGGCGGCGTGCCGGCCAGGCCCATGCTGGCCAGTGTCCGGCCATGCCGGCGGTAATCGGTCTGGTTGAAGGCGCCGGCCAGATTGAGGCAGGCATCCAGAATCGGCGTCGCCAGCCCGCACAGGCGGGCCAGCTCGTGGCAGGGCACCAGCAGATAGGGCACGTCCTCGCTGATATAGCGCGACTGCGGCCCCTCCGGCGCGCTATGCAGCTTGCTGTGGGTATCGCTTTGCCGGTTCAGTGCCAGCACGCTGTCAAACTGCGTGCCGTACAGATCGTTCATCGCCGCCAGCTCACTGCGCAGCCTCAGGCCGAGCGCGGCTCCGACCTGCAGCCGTTCGGCATCGAGCTGTTCAGCGGCGCGCGCCACGCCAGGCGAGCAGCAGTCGCGGTAGAAGCTGAAGCGGCCGCCACTGTTTTCCAGCAGCCCCATGCTGCAGATGGTCAGCAGCGGATGCCCGCCGAAGTTGATGTTTTCCAGCCCCGCCTCCAGCACATTGCCAAGCGGGGTCAGCGGCAGCGGCAGCAGCGGCTGCAAGCGCGCCAATGCCGCGCGGGTACGGCCGGCGGGCAAGGCGGCGGCAGGCAGGTGACGCTTGACGCCGAAAATGGCCAGCTGTGCCGGCGCCACGATGCGCGTCGCCCAGGGAATGGAAATGCAGTCGACAAAAGTGAGATCCAGCGCCGCATAACCATGCTCCCGCTGCAAGCGTCGCAACACCAACGAGCCGTAATTGCCGGGCATCAGGCAGATGAGCTGGCCGCTGCGCAGATGGGGCAGCAGCGCCACGAACAAGGCTTCCTGGGCAAAGGACGGTACCGGCAGCAGCAGGATGTCGGCGAAGGCGGCCGCAGCGGCCAGCGAGCGGGTGAGCGTGTGCAGCGCGGCGTGGCCGGCCAGCTGCAGGGCCTCGCCCTCCAGCTCGGCCAGCGCGGTGATACCGCCCTGGCACTGGATGGCATCCAGTTGCTGATCAAAACCGGGGGCGCCATACAGGCAGACCTCTACCCCCTCGCGGCTGAGGTGATAGGCAGCGGTCAGGCCGGCATTGCCGGCGCCAAGAACGGAAACACGGAGCGGTGACATGGACTGATTCTCTGGTGAGTGATCTTCAGTGCCATCTTGGCCGCACTCCATAACCAGGAAAAATGCTATTTCCAGCTGAATCCATGCCGTAACGTTATGGTTATTTCACGGCAACCACGGTGGCTCACCACCGAACAGCCTCTCGCCATGCGGCAGGTACGCCACTTGCAACAGGATGCCCTCCTCGCGGGCCAGCTCGAAGAAGCCGCGCAGGAACTGCTGGGCAAACGGTGCCAGCGGCCGCAAGGTGGGCAACAGAATCAGGAATTCGAACGGCAGCGCCGGCTCGAAGCGGTGAATGGTCACCAACTCGTTCTGGTTGCGGGCGATATGGGCGGTGAACGGGTCGGTAACCGCGGCGCCCACCCCTGCAGCCACCAGGCTGGCCAGGGCGCTGGCGAACGATACTTCGATCGGATCATGACGATGAATGCCGGCCTGGCGGAAAGCATGGTCCAGCAGCTGCTGCGCCGGGTCCTGTTCATTGCGGATCAAGGCGGTGCCGGCCAGGTCGCCCGGCGTCAGTGGACGATGCCATTGCGCCAGCGGGTGCGCCGGCGGCAGCAGGCAGATACTGTCGCAACGTACCCGCAGCCCGCTCATGCCTTCGCCAGCCTCGCAGCCCAGCGCAAAACCGATATCGCAAGTCTGGATGGCGACCCGCTGCAGCACTTCCTCGCTACGAAAGGTCTGCAGCGTCATGGCGCCCTGAAAGCCCTGCTGCAGGCACAGCCGCAGTGCCTCCGGCAAGAACAGGTTGGACAACAGCGGCATGGCCGCCAGCACCAGGCTGCCGCTGTGCTGCTGCCGGATGCTGCTGGCGCTTTGACGCAGACGCTCCAGCCCGACAAACGCCCGGTCCACCTCCAGATAAAACGCCTGCCCCTGCGACGTGGGCTGCAGGCGCCCCTTGATGCGCTCGAACAAGGGAAAGCCTACCGCGTCCTCCAGCGAGGCGATCAGCCGGCTTACCGCCGGTTGGGCGATATGCAGATAGTTGGCCGCAGCCGTCACCGTGCCTAACTCGATCACCGCCTTGAATGCACTAATCTGCTGGAACTTCATACCGACTCCTGCTGCGGCTTGCCTGAGCAACGTCGCGCGTCTCAGCGCAAGACCAGGCAACAACGAGCGGCGACGCGGCACGCCCACGTTTCAAAGATGTGCTTGCCGGAGATGGCGACCCCGTCTCGGCGGCACGACGCGCATGGTAAACAGCTTCAGCGCACCACGACAAATGTGGCCGCCGGGTGACCGGCAATAAAAAAACCCCGCGCGGCATCCCGGCGGGGTTTTTGCTGACGCTGGCGGGCTTACGACTCCCAGCGCGTGTCGCGCCACTCGGCCATTTCTTCCTTGTCGAGGAAGGTCCACGCCACCACGCGGCTGACCTTGTTGCCCTGCGCCATTTCCAGCACCACCACGCGGCGCGCGTCGCACATTTCCAGCTCGCGCTGCAGGCCACGCACATTGTCCACCTTGGACACCAGCGAGCTGAACCACGCCACCTGGTGGCCGTAGCGCACGCTCTGGCGCGCCATGGTGGCCAGGAAGAACTCCTCGCCGCCCTCGCACCACAGCTCGTGGTGTTTGCCGCCGAAGTTCAGCTCGACATTGGCCATGCGCTGGCCGGTGAGGTTGGCCACCTTGCGCCGCGCCGCCGCCTCCGCCTCCTGCGCCGAGCCGTAGAACGGCGGGTTGCAGATGGTCAGGTCGAAGCGGTCGTCGCGCTTGATGATGCCGTCGAACACGTCGCCCGGGTGGGTCTGCTGCCGCAGCTTGAGGCCGCTTTTCAGCTGCGGGTTGGCGTCCACCAGCAGGCGCGCCATGCGCAGCGCGTCGGCGTCGATGTCGCAGCCGACGAAGCGCCAGCCGTACACGCTGCGGCCGATGATCGGGTACACGCAGTTGGCGCCCACGCCCACGTCCAGCACGGTGACGCGCTTGGGAATGGTGCCCTTGTTGCTCTTGGCCAGCAGGTCGGCGGCGTGGTGCAGGTAGTCGGCGCGGCCGGGAATCGGCGGGCACAGGTAGCCGGGCGGGATATCCCAGAACAGCACGCCGTAGTGGTGCATCAGCAGCGCACGGTTCAGCGCCTTCACCGCCGCCGGGTTGTGGAAGTCCACGGTCTCGATGCCGTGCTCGTTGTGGCGCACGAACTCGGCCAGCTCGGGGTTGACCGCGATCAGCTGGGCGAAGTCGTACGGGTTGCGATGGGCGCTGCGAAAGTGCAGGCCGGGCTTGCTGTCGGGAGTAGGAGTCGTCATGGCGGGTACCGCAAAATCAATCGGCGGATTGTACGGACTTATTGCCCGCCCTGCAGGACTGCGGCCAACCTTTGTGCCGCCGCCGGCTCAGGCGCTGTGCTGGCCGGGGCTGCCCGGCTGGTATTTCTGCCACACCCGGCGCATGTCGCGCGCCGAGCTGAAACCGGCGCCTTCCGCCGCGCGCTCCACGCTGCTGCCCTGCTGCAGCAGCTGGCGCACCACGGCGATGCGCAGCCGCTGCTGGTATTCGACGATGCCGACGCCGGCCTGCTCGCGGAACAGCCGGGTGAGGTGGCGCGGGCTCAGGTACACGCGCTCGGCCAGCAGCTCCACCGGCCAGCGCTGCGCCGGTTCGCGCGCGATCAGGTCCTGCGCGCGGTGCACCGCCGGGTGCAGGTGGTTGCGGAACGCCAGCCACGGCGACAGCTGCGGATCGTCGCCGGCACGGCGCGCGTATAGCACCATGCGCCGCGCCACGCGGCCGGCGATGTCGGCGCCGGCATGGCGCTCGATCAGCGCCAGCGCCAGATCCATGCCGGTGGTGATGCCGGCCGAGGTGGCCACGTTGCCGTCCTCGACGAAGATGCGGTTGTCCAGCACCCGCGCCGCCGGCGCCACGGCGGCCAGCTTGGGCACGATGCTGTGATGGGTGGTGCAGCTGCGGCCGTCCAGCAGCCCGGCCATGCCGGCCAGCAAGGCGCCGGAGCAGATGGTGGCCAGCTGCACCTGCGGCGTGATGTGCCGGCGCAACCAGGCCACCAGCTGTGCGGCCTCGGCCGTGGCATAGTCGGCGTCTTCGTCCACCGTGCCGCACAGGATCACCAGGCTGCCGACGGGCAGGATGTCCGGCAGCGGATCGATCAGCGACGCCAGCCCCAGCGAGCTGACACATTCGCGCGCCGGCCCGGCCACCCGCAGGCGGAACGGCGCGCCCTCCTCGATGGCCATGCGCAGCGCCTCGGCCGGGCCGACGAAATCCAGCGCCAGGTAGCGCGGAGTGAGCAGAAACCAGATGTCCATGCCGTGCGCGCCTACAGTTCGCCCAGCTTGATGTCGGGGTGGAACTCGCCGGCCACTTCCTTGACGATGGCCTGGCCGGCGATCACCCGCTCGCCGTTGAAGGTCAGCGTCGGCTGGCCGTGCAGCTGCCAGCCGCGGTTCAGCGCCTCGGTGACGCGCAGGCAGAAGGCGGCATCGTCCGGGCCGGTCAATAAACGGTACAGCTTCATAAGTCCTCTTCCTTACAGCATCGTGCGATACACGATGAAGCCGGTATCGCGTGCCAGCTTGTCGTACAGCTGGCGCGCGGCAGTGTTGTCCTGATGGGTGTGCCAGTACACGCTGGGGCAGCCCTGCGCGCGGGCAGCGTCGCCGACCGCCGCGATCAAGGCCCTGGCCACCCCCTGCCCGCGCGCCTGCGGCGCGGTGAACAGGTCCTGCAGGTAGCAGGCGTAGTGCGGCAGCAGGGTGTTGCGCAGGTAGATCGCGTGCGCCAGCCCCACCAGCTGGCCGTCCAGCTCCGCCAGCCACAGCTGCATCGGCTCGGCATCGTCCAGCAGCCGCTGCCAGGTCAGCCGCAGCTGCGCCTCGGGCAGTGCGGTGTCGCCGTGGCGGCCGTAGAAGGCGTTGTAGCCGGCCCACAGCGCGCACCATGCCGGGTAGTCCTGCAGCGTGGCCGGGCGGATCTGCAGCGCCATCATGCCTGCCCCGTCACGGCCGGGCGCCGCGCCATGGCCAGCAACCGCGGGCCGAACACGTTCACCGCCAGCCCGGCCAGCAGCACCGCGCCGCCGGCCAGCTGCCAGAAGTTCAGCCGCTCGCCCAGCACCAGCGCCGAGGACAGCACACCGAAGAACGGCACCAGCAGCGAATACGGTGCCACCACGTTGGCCGCATGCCGCGCCAGCAGCTTGCTCCACTGGCCATAGCCGAACAGGGTGGCGATCAGCGCCAGATAGGCCACCGCGAACAGGCTCTTGCCGCTGAACACCAGGCTCCAGTCGATCTGCGCCGACTCGAACAGCGCCGACAGCGCGAAGAACGGCAGGATCGGCACCAGGCTGCTCCACACCACCAGCCCCAGCATGTCCGGCTTGTGGCCGGCGGCCACGATGCGCCGCACCACCACATTGGAAAACGCCCAGCTGAGCGCACCGCACAGGGTTAGCAAGAAGCCGGCCAGCGGCAGGCCGGCGGCGCCCAGGCCGCCGATCAGGTACAGGCCGACGCTGCCGACGGCCAGGCCGGACAGCTGCCAGCGGGTAAAGCCTTCGCGCAGCCACAGCAGGCTGATCAGCAGGGTGAAGAACGCCTGCGACTGCAGCACGATGGAGGCGAGGCCGGCCGGCATGCCCAGCTTGATGGCGGTGAACAGGCAGGCAAACTGCCCCAGCCCGACGCTGATGCCGTACAGCGCCAGCCAGCGCCACGGCAGCGCCGGGCGGCGCACGAACAGCAGGCCGATGGCGGCCGCTGCGCTGTAGCGCAGCGCGCCCAGCAGGAACGGCGGCACCCCGGCCACGCCCCACTTGATCACCACAAAGTTGAAACCCCATACCGCCACGATGGCGAGGGCTATCAGTCGGTCTTGCCAGTTCATGGCTTGCGCTCCCGTTTATGCATGCAAAGCTGGCGGTATCGGGCCGGCATCACGCCGCCGCGGCCAGGGCCATTACCTTACCCGGCCCATGCCAGCGGCAACAGCAACAGTGTGTTCTGCGCTGGGCGGTTACAGCTGGCGCGGCTTGTAGACGCGCTGGCTGCTGGCCGGGTTGGCCGCCAGCCGCGCACCGCTGCGCCGCGGCCGCGGCAGCAGCTCGCCGCCGCAATTGGGGCAGACCTGCTGCATGGCCGCCGCGCAGTCGCGGCAGAAGGTGCATTCAAAGCTGCAGATCAGCGCCTCGGCGCTGTCGCCGGGCAGATCGCGATCACAACATTCACAACCGGGGCGCAAGGCCAGCATGCTGTTTCTCCTCGGGGTGGCGGCACGGGCGAAAGCGGCCATCCGCCAACCGGACAGGGGTGGGCGATAGCGCCATTGTGACGCAGGCCGGCCGCGCTCACGAGGCAGTTTCCGGCCGCACAGCGGACGGATTACGCCATTCCACCCCGGCACAGCCGGCTGTAAGCGGCATGATACAAAGCCGACAAGCACGCGATATGGCCGGCTGCAACACTGCAGGCTGACGGCAACCCAACCCTGCACGGAGCCCAAGCCATGTCACACCCTCGCCTTAGCCGCAGCCTGCTGGCACTGTTTGCCGGCCTGCTGGCCGCCACCGCCATCGCCGCCCAGCCGCTGCCGCCGAACGGCGCCCCCGCCGCCTGCCCGCCGCCGCATGCCGACGGCCGCGCGCACGCCGAAGCCGGCGCGCTGGAACCGCTGCTGCCGCAGCTGCAACTGAACGCCCGCCAGGAAGTGTTGTGGCAGCAGGCGGAAACCGCGCGCCTGGCGCGCATGGTGGCGCAACGCCGCGCCGCGCAGCTGGCGCAGGCCGCGCTGCGCGACAATCTGGCCAACCCGAAAGTGCCGCTAAGCGTGGCGCTGCGCGATGCGCTGCCGGCGGCGAAGGACAGCCCGTTCACCGGCGCCGAGTGGGTCAGCTTCTTTGACAGCCTGTCTGCGCAGCAGGCCGCGCAGGTGCGACAATACCTGCTGGCGCAATCCGGTGATAACATGCCGCCCGCATTGCCCGGCATGCCGCGCGAAGGTGCCACGCCCAAACCGTGAGGCCGGGTAGCGCTGGCCTGGCGGCCAACCGCGCCACACCCGCAGCCCCTTTTCCAGCCACGGAACCTCTATGTCTGCCCAAGCCATACGCCTGCTCATTGTCGATGACGATCCGGATATCCGCAGCCTGCTCGCCGATTACCTGCGCGGCTACGCCATGCTCTGCACCACGGTGGCAGACGGCGCCGCCATGCAGGACATGCTGGCGCGCGACAGCTTCGACCTGATCATTCTCGACCTGATGCTGCCCGGCGAGGACGGCCTGGCGCTGTGCCGCCAGATCCGCCGCCAGGGCGACACGCCCATCATCATGCTGACCGCGCGCGGCGAAGCGGCCGACCGCGTGGTGGGGCTGGAGCTGGGCGCCGACGACTACGTGGTGAAACCGTTCGACCCGCGCGAGCTGGTAGCGCGCATTCATACCATCCTGCGCCGCAGCAAGCGCCAGCAGCAGCCGCTGGAAGTGCAGGAAGTGCGCTTTGCCGGCTGGACGCTGCACCACATCAAGCGCGAGATCACCACCCCGGAGCAGGTGTTGATCCCGCTGTCGCATGCCGAGTACCGGCTGCTGTGCGTGTTCCTGGAGCGCCCGCAGCGCGTGCTCAGCCGCGAACAGCTGCTGGATGCCGCCCGCGGCCGCGCCATCGAGGCGTTCGACCGCAGCATCGACCTGTTGGTGTCGCGGCTGCGGCAGAAGCTGGGCGACGACCCGAAATCGCCGCGGCTGCTGAAAACCGTGCGCGGCGAAGGCTATCTGTTCGACTGCAAAGTGGAATGACAGGACCCGCCTGATGAAACGTCTGCTACGGCTGTTTCCCGATACCGTGTTCACCCGCCTGTTCGGCCTGGTGGTGGCGGTGCTGCTCACCTCGCACCTGGTGATGACCAGCCTGTTCCTGTTCTTCGGGCCGCACCAGCCGCCCGGCCCGCCGGCAGCCAGCAGCCAGCCGCCGCGCAGCAGCCTGCGGCCAACCTTGCCGCCGGGCAGCGCACCGCTGCTGCGCCCGCCGCCGCCACGCAGCAACCGCCCGCACTTCCCGCCGGATTTCTGGCTGGCGCAGCTGGTCACCCTGGCCATCATCAGCCTGCTGGCCTGGTATGGCGCGCGCCGGCTGACCCGCCCGATCCAGCAGCTGACCCATGCCGCCGCCCTGCTGGGCGACAACCTGCAGGCGCCGCCGGTGGAAGAAGCCGGGCCGGAAGAAACCCGCCAGGCCGCCCGCCTGTTCAACCGCATGCAGGACAAGCTGCGCCAGCAGATGGCCGAACGCAGCCGCTTCCTGGCCGCGGTGTCGCACGACCTGCGCACGCCGCTGACCCGCATCCGCCTGCGCAGCGCACAGCTGGAAGACGCCACGCTGCAGGCCAAGCTGGGCAAGGACATCGACGACATGGCGGCGATGCTGGACGCCACCCTGGCCTACCTGCGCGACGATGCCAAGGAAGAAGCCTGGCAATGGCTGAACGTCACCGCGCTGGTGCAGGCGATGGCGGAGGACGCCGAGGAACAGGGCTACCACGTCAGCACAAGCGGCCATGCCGACCGGCTGTACACCCTGCCCGCCAGCCTGCGCCGCTGCCTGGAAAACCTGCTGGAAAACGCCATGCGCTATGGCGGCGGCGAGGCGGAAATCAGCCTGCTGTGCGCTGCCGGCCAGCTGCGCATCGACATCCACGACCACGGCCCGGGCATTGCGGAAGCGCAGCTGGACACCGTGTTCGAACCGTTTGTGCGGCTGGAAGAGTCGCGCAACCGCCACACCGGCGGCACCGGCCTCGGGCTGTCGATCGCCCGCGATGCCGCGCGGCGCATGGGCGGCAAGCTGACGCTGTTCAATGCCGCCGAGGGCGGGCTCACCGCCCGGCTGGAGCTGCCGCTGGATACCGCCGCCGCTTTGTATCAAGCCTGATACCAAGTCAGTACATGCAGTAGACATAGCGCCTACACACTGGCAACACCCCGCCATACCGGCGGGCGCACGTGTGCCCGCACCCTCGGGTATAGGGAGAAATACCATGACAAGTGCTATAGGCAGTTATGGCGGCTACCAGAGCGCGATGCCCGCCATGCAGGGCCAGCGCCCGCGCCGGCCGGATGCCAGCGAGATGGCCGCCGACCTGTTCAAGACGCTGGATACCCAGGATCAGGGCTATCTGCAGGCCAGCGATTTCAGCGATGCGCTCAGCGCCATCGGCGGCAGCAGCGACGACGGCCAGCAGCTGTTTTCCGCACTGGACAGCAACAGCGACGGCAAGCTGACGCAGGACGAGCTGACCAGCAAGCTGAAGGAAATCGAATCGCAGATGGACAGCGAGTTCAACGCCATGCGCACCCAGGGCATGGCGCAGCAGATGATGGCCGGCGGCATGCAGGGCATGATGGGTGGCGGCATGCCGCCCCCGCCGCCGCAGGGCAGCGATGACGGCCTGGACCAGGATCAGCTGTCCGCCATGGCCAGCAGCGCCAGCGACAGCGGCGACACCGCCGCCGCCGACCGTTTTTCCACCCTTGCGGCCAACTTCGACGCCGCCGATACCGATGGCGACGGCAAGGTCAGCTTCCAGGAAAGCATCGCCTACGAGCAGTCGCAGAACAGCTCGGCCAGCGATGACAACAGCGACAGCAGCAGCGACAGCCGGACGGTGAATGCCCGCGCGCTGCACCGCCTGCTGGGCATGCTGCGCCAGTACGGCAACAGCGAAGACAGCGGCAACAGCCAGCTGTTCAGTACCGCGGTGTAAACGCCGCCGGTGCGGCCGGGTGTTCCGGCAGGAACAGCTCGGCCAGCATGCAGCGCACCCCGCCGCCGCCCAGCGTCTCGATCACCGGAATGGCCGGCGTCAGCAGCCGGCCGTGTGCCGCCAGCCGCTGCCGCTGCACGGCGTCCAGCGCCTCATGCGCGCGCTGCGACAGCACCAGCAGCGCCTCGCCGGCGGCGTTGTGCAGCGCCAGCATATTGCCGGCCAGCGCCACCACCTGCTGGCGGCTGATGGCGATCACCTCCTTGCCGTCGGCCAGCAGCTGCCGCTGCAGCAGGTCGCGCTCCTCGGCATCCGCTACCGCCTCCAGACACACCACCGCCCACTCCGGGCCGACGCACAGCAGCACATTGCTGTGGTAGATCGGCCGCCCGGCGGCATCGGTGGCGGTAAACGCCGTCAGCTGGTAATCGAGGCGGCGGGCGAACTGCTGCAGCTCGTCGCGGTGGGTGCGGCTGGACAGCGCCGCGTAGATGCGGCGCTTGGCACGGTCCAGCACCATGCTGCCGGTGCCCTCCAGATAGCGGCCGTGCTGCTCGGCCGGCGACAGGTCCACCAGCTGGCGCACCGCGAAGCTGCCGCGCAGCCAGGCCACGATGTCCACCCGCCGCTCCAGCCGGCGGTTGGCGCCTTCCATCGGGTACAGGTACAGGCTGCCGTCGGCGTGGGTGGAGAACCAGTTGTTGGGAAAGATCGAGTCCGGCGTGTGCGGCGTCGGGGTGTCATCGAACACGTGCACCGTCACGCCGTTGGCGCGCAGCAGCGCCACGTAGGCGTCGAACTCGGCCAGCGCCGCGGCCTGCGCCTCCGCTTCCGCCAGCGTGGCCTGCTGGTAGGCATTGCTGGCGGCGGTATCCGGGTTGAAGCCGAAGCGGCAGGGGCGAATCATCAGCACGCGGGAAGTGGTTTGCATGGCAGCGGGGGGCAACGGTGGCCGGCGAGTGGACATGGCTGGATTGTGCAAAAGGTGTCGCATTGATAAACGACGAATCCACCCGGTGTGACGCACACTTGCAGTCGTTATCGCGCCCGCGGCAGCAGATTCCGCTGCCAGGCGGCAGCTGCGCTGCTGCCGGCCCCGCCCCGGCCGGGCCGCGCCCGCGCCACGATTGATTCGACAGCCTTTCCGTTTACAAGACCAAGCCCATGCAACTGGACCGTATCGACCTGCAAATCCTCGACATCCTGCGCCGCGACGGCCGCATCACCTACCAGGCGCTGTCCGAACAGGTGCACCTGACCGCCCGCCCCTGCCAGGAGCGGGTGCGCAAGCTGGAACGCACCGGCGTGATCCGCGGCTACCATGCCGAGGTGGCGTTGCCGCAGCAGGAAGGCGTGGTGGTAATGGCGCAGCTGGCGCTGGGCGACAAGCTGGGGCGCAGCGCGCAGCAGGCGTTCGAGCACAGCATGCGCGACACGCCGGAAGTGGTGGACTGCTGGCTGGTGAGCGGCGAGTTCGACTACCAGCTGCGGGTGCACTGCCGCGATCTGGCACACTTTCGCGAGCTGTCCGGCAGCTGGCTGGATGACCAGCGCTTTCGCATCGCGCGCATCGTCAGCAGCCCGCAGCTGCAGCAGATCAAGCTCGGCGGCCGCTAGCGCCCGCCATGCAAAACGCCCGCGCCAGTAAGGGGCGGGCGTGAGATTACTGACAAAGCCCTGCGGCATCGCGCAGGGCTTTGTGGTGAAAACAGCAAGGCTGCCGCATCAATCTCTTATCCGGAGCGGCCCGGCTTTGCCGGGTCCGGTAGCACGGAAACATGCCACCTGGTCTGCAGCCTGACGCCCGCGCCGGTAACCGGGCGGGCGTTGCTTGCTTGCGGCCAACGTTGGCCGCAAGCAGTGGCTTAGCCGGCGTTGAGCGGGATCTTGCCGATCTTGATGCGCCATTCGGCCGGGCCGGTGTTGTGCACCGAGGTGCCACAGGAGTCCACCGCCACGGTCACCGGCATGTCTTTCACCTCGAACTCGTAGATGGCTTCCATGCCCAGGTCTTCGAAGCCGACCACTTTCGACGCCTTGATCGCCTTGGACACCAGGTAGGCGGAACCACCCACTGCCATCAGGTACACCGCCTTGTTGTCCTTGATGGCGTCGATGGCGATCTGGCCGCGCTCGGCCTTGCCGATCATGCCCAGCAGGCCGGTCTGCTCCAGCATCTGGCGGGTGAACTTGTCCATGCGGGTAGCGGTGGTGGGGCCGGCCGGGCCGACCACTTCGTCGCGCACCGGATCAACCGGGCCGACGTAGTAGATGAAGCGGTTGGTGAAGTCCACCGGCAGCTGCTCGCCCTTGTTCAGCATGTCGATCATGCGCTTGTGCGCGGCGTCGCGGCCGGTGAGGATCTTGCCGTTGAGCAGTAGCACGTCGCCCGGCTGCCAGCTGGCCACTTCTGCCGGGGTGATGTTGTCCAGATCCACGCGCTTGCCGTTGGAGCTGTCGTAGGTGATTTCCGGCCAGTCTTCCAGCTTCGGCGCTTCCAGTTTGGCCGGGCCGTTGCCGTCCAGGTGGAAGTGCACGTGGCGGGTGGCGGCGCAGTTCGGGATCATCGCTACCGGCAGGCTGGCGGCGTGGGTCGGGTAATCCAGAATCTTCACGTCCAGCACGGTGGTGAGGCCGCCCAGGCCCTGCGCGCCGATACCCAGCGCGTTCACCTTCTCGAAGATTTCCAGGCGCAGTGCTTCCACGCGGCTCAGCTCTTCACCCTTGGCGGCTTTCGCCTTCAGCTCGTGGATGTCGACGTGGTCCATCAGCGACTCTTTCGCCAGCAGCATCGCCTTTTCCGGCGTGCCGCCGATGCCGATGCCGAGGATGCCCGGCGGACACCAGCCGGCGCCCATGGTCGGTACGGTCTTGATCACCCAGTCGACGATGCTGTCGGACGGGTTCAGCGCGTAGAACTTGGACTTGTTCTCCGAACCGCCGCCCTTGGCGGCACAGATCACTTCCACCTCGTCGCCCTCGACGATCTCGAAGTGCACCACCGCCGGGGTGTTGTCCTTGGAGTTCTTGCGCAGGCCGGCCGGATCCAGCAGCACCGAGGCGCGCAGCTTGTTGTCCGGGTTCAGGTAGGCGCGACGCACGCCTTCGTTGACCATCTCCTGCACGCTCAGGGTGCTGTCCCACTGCACCTTCATGCCCACTTTCAGGAACACCACGGCGATGCCGGTATCCTGGCAGATCGGGCGGTGGCCTTCGGCACACATGCGGCTGTTGATCAGGATCTGCGCCATGGCGTCCTTGGCCGCCGGGCTCTCTTCGTGCAGATACGCCTGGTACAGCGCGTCGATGTAGTCTTTCGGGTGGTAGTAGCTGATGTACTGGAAGGCGTCGGCGATGCTCTGGACGAAGTCTTCCTGACGGATGATGGTCATTGTTGCGATCTCCAGCGTGGGGCTGTTTCGGGTTAGCCCGCCCATTTTAGGGAGTTACGCTGCAGTGCGCCATCGTCGGCTACTTGTCAGGCCCCGACCTAGCGCGCATGCTGCGTCCTTTATTACCCTTGGATATCGTACGGCATGCGCACCGCCCTGCTCCTGCTGCTGTCCTGCCTGCCAGTGGCCGCCAACGCGGCCAGGCTGCTGGCGGTCACCACCGAGTTTCCGCCGTTCCAGAGCGCCGGCCCGCAGCCGTGGGGCCTGGCGCTGCAGGCGGCCAAGGCGCTGGCCGCGCGCAACGGCGACACGCTGGATATCCGCTTCCTGCCGTGGGCGCGCGCCTACCAGATCGCCGAGAGCACGCCCGACACGCTGATCTTCTGCCTGGCGCGCACGCCGGCGCGCGAGACGCGCTACGGCTGGGTCGGGCAGATCGCCCGCAACGACGTGCAGCTGTGGCGGCTGCGCAGCCGGCCGGAAGTGGCGCCGCGCACGCTGGCGGCGGCGCGGCGCTGGCAGCTGGGTGTCACCGCGCAGGACATGAAAACGCGCTACCTGCTGCAGCACGGCTTTGTGATGAACGACAATCTGCAGGAAAGCAGCGACGACCTGAGCAATATCCACAAGCTGTTTGCCGGCCGCATCGACCTGCTGCCGTTCTCCAGCAGCACGGTGCTGCACTACTGGCTGGCCAGCAACGGCCTGGACGGCAAGGCGCTGGAGCCGGCACTGGCGTTGCCGGCCATCTCCGGCGCGCTGTATCTGGCGTTCAGCCCCGGCTCCAACCGCCAGCGTGCGGCCAACTATGCGGCGCAGTTCCGCCGCCTGCAGCAGGACGGCAGCCTGACGCGCTGGCGCGCCGCGCTGCAGTTGCCGCCGGAACCGCCGCCGCCGTGAGCAACGGCGGCGCGTGGCGGCCAACGTTGGCCGCAGGCAACAAAAAAGCCAGCGGCACCTGCACGCTGGCTTTTTTCGACCCGGCACGCCGCGTCAGGCTTTCTTCACGAACTCCGACTTCAGCCCCATGGCGCCGATGCCGTCGATCTTGCAATCGATGTCGTGGTCGCCATCCACCAGGCGGATGTTCTTCACCTTGGTGCCCACCTTCACCACCAGCGACGAGCCTTTCACTTTCAGATCCTTGATCACGGTAACGCTGTCACCGTCCTGCAGCACGTTGCCGTTGGCGTCGCGCACCACGCGCGCGGTGTCGGCCTCTTCGACCGCGACTTGCGGCCACTCGTGCGCGCACTCCGGGCACACGTAGTTGCTGCCGTCCTCATAGGTGAATTCGGAATGACATTGCGGGCAATTGGGCAGCTGGCTCATACGGGACCTTGTAGCAAGTGGCGGGCGCCGGCAACGTTGGCCGCCGCCGTCCGCAAAAAAGAAAGCGCGCATTATGCGCCTGCCGGCGGGGGCTTTGCCAGTCCCCCTACTGCTGGCGGGGTCTAGCCGGCATCGCGCTTGCGCTGCAGATACGGCGCCACCGCCGCCGCCGGCAGCGGCCGCGCCTCCAGGAAGCCCTGCATCTCGTCGCAATGGTTGGCCAGCAACCAGCCGCGCTGCGCCTCGGTTTCCACCCCTTCGGCCACGGTGTTGCAGCCCAGGTTCTGCGCCAGGGTGATGATGGTACGCGCCACCGCCCGCCCTTCCTCGCGATCCAGGTTGCGCACGAAGGCCACGTCGATCTTCAGCACCGACACCGGCAGCTGCTGCAAATAGGCCAGCGAGGAATAGCCGGTGCCGAAGTCGTCCAGCGCGATGTAGGCACCCAGCGCGCGCAGCCGCTGCAGCACCGGCAACGCCCACTCCAGGTTTTCCATCGCCGCGGTCTCGGTGATTTCCAGCTCCAGCTGCGCCGGGCTGATGCCGTGGCGGGCGCAGCTTTGCAGCAGGAAATCCTGCAGCCCGGCATCGCTGAGCTGGCGGGTGGACAGGTTGATGGCCATGCGGCCAACCGCTACCCCGGCGCGCTGCCACTGCGCCAGTTGCGCCAGCGCGCGCTCGAAGACCCAGCGCCCCAGCTCCAGGATGAAGCCGGTTTCCTCCGCCACCGGGATGAACTCGCCCGGGCTGATGCTGCCGGCCGCCGGCTGCCAGCGCAGCAGCACCTCGAAGCCGGCCACCTGGCCGCCGTCCAGCGCAATGCGCGGCTGGTAGACCAGGAAGAACTCGTCCTGCTGCAGGCCGGCCGCCAGCTGGCTGGCCAGCTCCAGCCAGCGCCGGCTCTGCGCCGGCTGCGCCGCGTTGAACGCGCGCACGCCGTGCTGGCCGCTGCGCTTGGCGGCCGCCATCGCCAGCTCGGCGTACTGCAGCAGCAGGTCCGGCTGCTGGCTGTCGTCCGGGAAACGGCTGTAACCGGCGGTGGCGCTGGCCTGCAGCCGCACCTCGCCGCTGAGCTGGAACGGCAGGCTAAACGCCGCCAGCAGCACCGCGGCGCGCGCCTCGACCGGCACCTCGCCGCACATGATCACGGCAAAGCTGTCGCCCTGCAGGCGGGTGATCTGCTCGCCCGGCAGCAGCAGGCCCTGCAGCCGCCGGCTGCTGGCCACCAGCACTTCGTCGCCGACGCGGTGGCCGAACACCTGGTTGATGCGCCCCAGCGCATCGATGTTCAACACCAGCAAGGCGCCGTGCCCCGGCTGGCGCAGCGCCGCCGCCAGACGCTCCAGCGTGGCGCGGCGGTTGGGCAGCGTGGTCAGCTCGTCGTGGTCGGCCAGCCATTGCAGCTGCAGGTTCTGCCGCACCTCGGCGCTGACATCGCTGACGAAGGCCAAGGTGTGCTGCCGCCCGCCCCACTGCAGCGGCGCCAGCGCCACGTTGACGTAAAAGCGGCTGCCATCGCGCCGCAGCGCCTGCAGCCCCTGGCGCTCGCTCATGCGCCGCACCTGCGGCGCGGCGTGGTAGGCCACGCGATGGCGCAGGTGCGCGGCGCGCAAGTCATGCCCGACCAGTTCGTCGACGGTCAGGCCGTCCAGCGTCCCCGGCGCGGCGCGGAACATGTTTTCCGCGGCGTGGTTGCTGCTGCTGATCAGCCCGCCGCCATCCACCACCAGGATGCCCAGCGGCGCACCGGCCACCAGCGCGTTGAGCCGCCCCAGCGCATCCTCGTGCGCCGCCTTCTCGGCGGTCAGTTGCTGGTACGGCAGCAGCAGCCGGGTTTCGATCACCCCGCGCAGGAAAAACGCCTGGCCGATCACCTTGAACACGTGGCCCAGGCCATTGGCCAGATCGTCCACCAGCCGGTAGGAACAGAAAAACAGCTCGCCGAACGCCAGCACCAGCAAGCCTGCGGCCAACCATGGCCCGGCCGGGATGCTCAGGCCGGCACGCTGGATGCGCCAGGCCAGCAGCAGATAGCCGGCCACCAGCAGCCATTCCAGCGCCACTTTCAGCGGCGTCAGCCCCAGCCCCGGCACATACAGCGGCGGCAGTGCGGCGTGGTAGCCCACGCCCAACACCGCAAACAGCAGGCCGTACACCAGCAGCAACGGCGCGGCACTGCGCTGCTGGCGCTCCGGCAGCAGCATGCACAGCATCGCCAGCGCCACGGCACTGCGCGCGCCCAGCCACAGCACGATGGCCTTGTGCGGCGTGTTCGGCCCCAGAAAGCCCGGCAGCACCGGGTAGGACACCGCATGCAGGCTGTCCAGCACCGCCACCACCATGAAGCCGATGGCCAGCACCCGCAGCTGGCGGCTGCTGTCGGTCTTGAACCAGGACATCACCGCCACCAGCAGGCTCATGGTGATGGACAGCAGCTCCAGCAAGGTGTGCAGCGCCGCGTAATCCGGCACTCGCAGCCAGCCGGGAAACACCAGCTGCAGCAACAGCAGGCCGCTGATCAGCGCGCACAGCATGGCCGCCAGCTGCTGCGGCGGCAGCCTGGTCGCAGCAGTCGCGGCGGTCGGGGGCATGGCGGGCAATTGGATCATGGCAGCACGGTTCCACGGCAAAGTGAGGTATCAGCAAAATACGCGCACGGCACTAACGGCATGACACCGCCAGCAGCACAGTTGATCTGGCGCAGCAAAGCTGTCGATTTCAAGAATAAATGCTGTTTCATTACAGCGACCATGCCAGAGTTATAAACAATATCCCGCCCGCCGGAAATCCAGCGGCAATGATGCCCTTGCTCACACCACTATGCGGGCCGAGTTATACGCCTTACACAATATACGCCGGCCCCATGATCGCTTCCGGTGATGACAGGTAATTTTAAATTTATTCTAGCGGTTAAATATTTCCACATTAATTCAAAATACCACCGCTTGCTGAAATTCAATCAACATAAGCAATAAACCATGCCAATTTAATTAACTGCAGTTTAGCGCTTGCCAAGCAAATCGCGATTAACGTAAAAATAAAATCTAGCTGCCCTCGCCCCAGGAGACGTCCATGAAAATTTCCCAGCGCCTCATCCTGCTGATCTCGGTGGCCATCGCCGGCCTGCTGATTCTGGCCGGCACCACCTTCCTGCAATTGAACCGCCTGTACCAGGAGCTGGAAAACATCGGCGACAACGTGCTGCCCAGCGTGAAGATACTCGGCAGCTTCAACCAGGAGCTGCTGGAAGAACGCAACTCGCTGCTGGCGCATATCGTCGCCGTCGATGCCGCCCACAAGCCGGGCATCGAGCAATCGCTGCGCCAGCACCGCGACGCCATCGGCAAGGCACTGCAGGCCTACGCGCCGATGGTGATCAGCGACAAGGACGGCGCCTACCTGAAGCAGCTGGAAGCCGGGGTGGCGGAGCTGGACAAACTGTACGCGCCGGCGCTGGCCGCCTCCAGCAGCGGCCAGACCGAGGAAGCGATACGCCAGGCCAACGCCATGCGCGAGCGTTTCATCGCCATCCAGGGCATTGCCAAGGAACACCTGGACTACAACCAGCAGCTGGCGGATGACGCCAAGGCGCAGGCGCAGGCGGTGAGCAGCAATGCCCGCCTGATCGCCGCCGCGGTCGCCGTGCTGTCCATCGCCCTGCTCGCCGTGCTGGGGCTGCTGACCTACCGCCAGATCGTCGGCAGCGTGCAGCGCGGCCAGGCCAGCATCCAGCAGTTGGCCGCATCGCTGGATTTCACCACCCGCTGCGAGGTGAAGGGCAAGGATGAAATCGCGCAGATGCTGACCGCCTTCAACCAGCTGATCGAAAAACTGCAGGGCAGCCTGCGCACGGTGATCACCGCCTCGCGCGATGTATCGCAATCGGCCACCGAGCTGGCCGGCTCCGCCAAGCAGGTGGCCGCCGGCTCCAATGCGCAGAGCGAGTCCGCCTCCACCATGGCCGCCGCGCTGGAACAGATCACCGTCAGCATCAACCACGTCGCCGACCGCACCCAGGAGGCCAATACTCTGGCGCAGGACACCGGCAGCCGCGCCCAGAGCGGCGCGGTGGTAATCAGCGGCACCAGCCAGTCGATCGAAAGCATCGCCGGCGCGGTGGAGCACGCCGCCAGCGAAATGAGCCAGCTGTCCGAGCGCACCCGCCAGATCGCCGTGGTGGTGAACGTGATCAAGGACGTGGCCGACCAGACCAACCTGCTGGCGCTGAATGCCGCCATCGAAGCCGCCCGCGCCGGCGAAATGGGCCGCGGCTTCGCCGTGGTGGCCGACGAAGTGCGTAAACTGGCCGAGCGCACCGCGCAATCCACCCAGGAAATCGCCGCCATCATCGGCGCCATCCAGACGGTGTCGGAAAGCGCCGCCGAGCGCATGCAAGGCGTGGTGCACAACGTGGAAAGCGGCGTGGACGAGGCCGGCAAGGCGCGCGGCGCCATCCAGCAGATTTCCGAAGTAGCCGAGCAGAGCCGCCACCTGGTGGGCGAAATCAGCCACGCCATCCGCGAACAGGGCACCGCCGCCAACAGCATCGCCACCCAGGTGGAAACCGTGGCGCAGATGGCGGAAGAAAACTCCGCCGCCGCCTCGCACGTGACCGCGCTGGCCAGCCGGCTGCAGAACCTGTCGCACGCGATGGAAAGCGAGGTCGCGGTTTACCGGGTATAAGCACGCCGCGCGCCGCATGCGACGCCGGCAACAAAAACTGGCGGCCTGCTGGCGGTAATATCCGCGCCGCCAGCCGCGGCGGAATAAGCCGCTGATTCACCTCCGCAAAAAAGGCAGCCGTGATGGCTGCCTTTTTTATGCTGCCGCAACGGCGATGGGGGTAGTCGTGCAGTTGTGCTGGCTTGGCTGCCATTGGCCAGTAACGGCCATTTAAGAGGGATACAGCGCAGCTCATCTAATGACTGCTTGCAGTGGAAACTTGCCGAACGGTCCATGCGTGAACTTCGGTCAAAGCAGATGCTCATGCACATGTGCTAGCATGTCTGCAGTCGGGCAGAAGCAGAAATTCTTTACACTTCCGGCTAGCCGACGTTAGGGGCCATCCATCACGTGGGAACATGCTCAAATGGCTACTAATGAGGCATCCGGGGGATGCAAACTGCTAGCAGTCCCGTTTGGTTGTGTATTTCGCGGCTTGCATGAATCCATGTCATTGAAAATAAATGGATAATCACAAACATAGGTCTGAGTTATACACATTGATTGACTTAATATACACCTACACAGATGTATATTTCACGTTAGCCCGCTCCTGTTATGAAAACGCCGCTTTGGCCGTTCTTCCCATTTGGTTTCGTTCTTAGCGCTCCGCTTTTGGCAACGCTAGCGTTCGGCTTTTCTGGCCACTCGATGTCCAATGAGGCCAACAATATCTGTCTGCTCATCATGCTCGTGATTGGCCTCCTCTCCCTACCGGGGTCGCTTGTGTTACTAGTGGTCGGCTTTGTTGCGGCTTTCTCGGGCAAGCAGGGCGAGATCCTTGCCTTGGTGTCCATGGCACTGGCTGTCGCCAATGCGCACTTCATGGCAATGGTCTACGCGCGAGCACTTTCCCCCGGCACATCCGGATCGACCGATGACCCCGCAGGCTAACCAGTCCGTCAACGGGACGCCAAACTGCTGCGCAGTTTGGTTCCCTCCGCTGCGCTCCGGCGCCCGTTACGTCCAACGTTATGCGTAAGTCCATGAACATCGCCGATGAACTTATTGCTCTCGAAGAGAAAATCCGAAGTGGCTCGCTTCGCACTTACGGCTTGAATCGCCCCTCCTTTCCTAGACACCTCAAGAGCCTCACACTAGGCCCTACAAGGAGGTGTCATGAGCAGGCAGCGTTTC
>NZ_JBHRXN010000005.1:0-25133 GCF_042648525.1 Vogesella facilis | reverse complement strand
TGATAGTGCAGATACCTGTGTGAAAGTAGGACACCGCCAGACTCCCCATATGAAGCCCAGCTTGAGTGATCAAGCTGGGCTTTGTGCTTTGTGGCGCGCGCGTGCTGCGCGTATCCACCTCTCCGTGGGACTGAACCCAGTCCCGCAAACCCGGGGCACCCGATCCCCCGGCATGCCCGTGCGGCCAACGTTGGCCGCAGGCTGCCCGCAATCGCGGCACCAACAAGCAAAAAGCCCGCGCAAGCGGGCTTCGTCGTTTGGGGAGTCGGGCGATGAGCAGGTGCTCAATCGTCGCGGGTCAGCACTTCCAGCAGCTCGATCTCGAACGATCGTTGACCGCCATAACTTATGGCTGGATGTGCTGCAATAGCATTGACGATGGTTAAGCCTCCAAGGCTGCGTTAGTGGCTCTGCTTGTAGCTGCTAAAGTGATTCAAGGAGAGCCGGCATGCGTACACTCTGCGGGTGCAGATAGATGGCACAAAGCCCGCAAGCTGGAGGGGAACTGTTTTATATTGATGATACTGAAAAGAAATGGGTGTGTAGCCGATACAGGCGGTAGCTTAACTGGCAGAATTGTGGAGTATGGTTAGCGGTAGCAAATATTCAATCAACAATAATATGTTTTTGGCATATTTAGGTGCAAAGTATGACTAAACTGATGCGGGTGAGAGCGATGCAGCGCGGCGTGACATTGATCGAGCTATTAATTGTTGTTGTTGTACTTGGCATAATCGCTGCATTTGCTTACCCATCTTACATTTCATATGTCATAAAAACCAATCGATCAGCAGCCATGTCGTTTATGACGGAAGCGGCAGCCAAGCAGGAGGAGTTTGTCCTTGATGCGAGACGCTATGCAAGTAGCGTAACGGAGCTGGGCGTCAGCGCGCCGACGAATGTGACCAAGTTCTACAGCATTACAATTACGGCCTTCAATGCCTCTACGCCACCGGCTTACTCGGTGGTGGCAACGCCGACCACGGGCGGCATGCAGGCAACCGATGGCACGCTCACGCTGATGTCGAATGGTCAAAAACTGCCGGCTAGCAAGTGGAACTGATAATGAAAGCCCAAGCAAAGGAGCGGGGTTTTACTTTGCTGGAACTGGTAATTGCCTTCCTATTGCTGGCGGTCTTTACAGCAATGGCGGTTCCCAGTTTTCAGGCATTTGTAGCACGTAATAAGGTCAAGTCTGCTTCCGAGCAATTGCAGTCCGCTTTGTTTTATGCGCGCTCCGAGGCTGTAAAAAGAAGCCAGACAGTGACGCTGAGCTGTAATGGCGGCGGCTGCCAACAAGGTTGGGTGGTGGCGACTACCGCCTCTCCAACGATTCAACTGGCAGTTCAGGATGCATTTAACGATAGTTATTTGGCTATCAGCGGCAGCACTACTGCTTCGATTAATCGTAACGGACGTGCAGCGGCAGCCGTTTCATTCAATGTCACCAGAACAGATCAAGGGACGCAGCGTTGCGTCAAACTTTATCTTTCCGGGGTGACCGATGTCTCAGATGTTGGGTGTTGACATGCAAACAGCCAAATGCAGGCAGGCAGGCTTTTCCCTGATAGAAGTATTGGTCGCCATTATTATCCTGTTGATTGGCTTCATGGGTATTGCTGCCTTGAGCATGCGAGCAAACCAGGTGGAATTCGAGTCGTATCAGCGGGCGCAGGCTTTGGTATTACTCGACGATATGTCGCAGAAAATTCGCGCCAATCAGGATGCGGCATCATGCTACTACGCGTATACGGCGGTGGGGCCGAGCAGTGGCACCACTTATCTGGGCACTGGTTCGAGTGTGTCCGGGTATTCATGCACTGCTTCGGGTTCGCTCAGCGTCGATGCTGCGGCGATGGCGACGCTGGATGTGCAGGACTGGGATACCCAGCTGGATGGGCTGGCAGTGCAGGGGGGGGCAGGTGCAATGATGGGCGCACGCGGCTGTATTACCAATGATGCGTCAGGGGTACTGATTCAGGTGGCATGGCAGGCCAAGACGGTGACCGCCACGCCGCCGACCGGTCTGAGTTGCGGTCAGAATCTTTACGGTGATGAGAAAAATCGCAGAGTGATGGCTAGATGGGTAAAGATCGTCAACCTGACGCCGACTTACTGAAAATGCGTAACCGGCAAGCCGGCCTGAGCATTGTCGAGATCATGATCGCCATGACGCTCGGGTTAATACTGCTGACGGCAGTAGGTGGTTTCTATGTGGCGCAGCACCGCAATCAGCGCGAATTGAGCAATCAGTTTGCGCAGATCGAAAACGGGCGCTACGCGATGGATGTGCTGACAAAGTATCTGGAAAACGCCGGCTACTATGGCAATTATGTCTATATGGACGACTTCCCCAGCGCTTCCGCCTCCTTGCCGAGTGCTTGCGAAACCAGCTTTCAGTACATGTACAGCACCGCGACCGGGACCAATGCGCTGGCTTTTGCCGTGCAGGGTGCTACATCGGCAACGATAAGCGCGACCTTTCCCTGTATCCCTAGCGCCAACCTGTACAGCGACAATGATGCCTTCCTGGTGCGTGAGGTTGATCCCAGCCCGGTAGCCTCTTCGTCGCTAGTTGGCCGCAATATTTATCTGCAGGCGGTGGCGCGGCTGAAGGGCCCGGTGATTACCACCGGCAGCAATGTCGCCTCCTTTACCTTGACCAATCTGGATGGCTCTGCCGGGGAAATTCGTCGTTACCCGCCCCGTATTTTTTATATAGGCCGCTGTCTGGATGCGTCTGGTGGAACGTGCAGCAGCGGGAGCGACGTACCAACCTTACGGATGCTGGAATTGGGCGACACCGGCACGGCGACCGGCTTCAGCGATTCCCCGATGGTGGAGGGGATCGAGCGCATGGTGATCGAGTACGGGCTGGACCTGAAAGGTAGCAACCATAGCTATGTGGATGCCTCCGGCGTGACGCAGGTCGTGCAGTACGATGGCGCACCGGACAGCTATAGCCGCTCGCTGACCACCACAAACGAATGGGCACGGGTAGTCGCGCTGCGCATTACGCTGCTGGCACGGGCCGGCAAGATTACCGCCGGCTATTCCGATACGCGCAGCTACACGCTGGCTTCCGGTGTGAGCTATACCCCCAGCGGCACTGCGGCCAACTACAAGCGCAAGCTGTTCCGCAAGACGATTTACCTGATCAACGTCGGGTCGAGGAGAAAGTAGTGAAGAGGCGCGCGACGGGCAACATCCTGTTCATGACCCTGATGTTCCTGCTGATCTCTACCATACTGGTGACCATGGGCATCCGCTTGGGCATGACCCACTTGCGCATCGTGTCCAACAGCCAGGCGCACGACGAGGCGCTGAGTGCCGCGCAGCAGGTGGTAGACCAGGTGCTGAATCAGCCCGCATCGGCGACGACGGATCCTATCGCCAACCCTGGCGCCTACCCGCAGACCTTCCAGGTCGATGCCGACAAAGACGGCAGCAACGATTACACAGTGGTGCTGGCCAGGCCAAGCTGCCTGGGATTCCGCGAATTTGATAATTCTTCGGTGGGTTACCAGACCTACGCCGTGCAGTGGGACTTCCAGGCCACGGTAACGGATAGTCGCACAGGGGCCCAGGTGATTACCCATCAGGGCGTGCGCGAACTGACCAAAACGTCCGATCCTTGCAGTTGATGGCGATGCAGGGGCGAAGGAGCAGGTAATGAAAAAGTGGTTGCTGGCAGTATTGCTGACGTGCTCGTTTTCCAGTCAGGCGGTGGAGCTGCAGAATCAGGATATCGATATCTTCCTGAATAACCCCAATGTGTCCAATTCTGCCGATGTGCCTAATGTGTTGATTATTCTGGACAACACGGCCAACTGGAACACGCCGTTTACTGCGGAAAAAGCAGCGCTGGTCAATCTGTTCGGTACCTTGTCGTCCGGCGCATTCAATATCGGGCTGATGATGTTTTCCGAAACCGGCGGCAGCAACGGCAATATCGATGGCGGTTATATGCGCTCCGCGATCAAGAACATGACCACGTCCAATTTGAGTCTCCTTAGCGTGCTGGTAAATGGCCTGGACAAGAATGATGACAAGAGTAATGGTGGCAAGCTTGGGCAGACCATGCGTGAGGCATACCTTTACTTTAAAGGTGGAACGGCGTATTCAGGCATCAAGACCAAGCGTGATCTAAATGCGTTTACTCCAAGTACTTCCAGCAGCACGACCTATTTGAGTCCGGCAACAGGTGTATGCCAGAAGAACTTCATCATTTTTATCAATAACGGGCCGGTACAGGACAATACCTCGGATACCACTAGTGCCACCACGGCTCTGAGCGGGGTCGGCGGTAATACCACCACCATTCCGCTGTCACCGAACGGCAGCCAGGACAATATTGGTGATGAATGGTCGCGTTTTATGAATGGCACCGACCTTAGTTCGACACTGGATGGCCAGCAAAACATCATTACCTACGCCATCGAGGTGCAACCGAGCACCACCGGCCAGGGGCCGGGCATGACGGCTTTGCTGAAGAGCATGTCCACTGGTGTCGGTGGCGGGCGCTACATCAGCATTACCAACCCGCTGAGTTCGGACGAACTCAAGAATGCCCTCAAGGGCGTGTTCGACGAAATCCTGTCGGTCAACAGCGTGTTCACTTCCGCCGCGGTAACCAACAGCGTCAACAACTACGGCACCACGCTGGACCAGATCTACGTGGGCATGTTCCGCACCGACGCCGATGCCAAGCCACGCTGGCATGGCAACCTCAAGCAGTACCGGCTGGGGCTGTCCGGCAACAAGTACACCTATCTCGACAAGACCGGCCAGGTGGTGGTCAACTCCCAAGGCCAGGTGACGGATACCATCACCAGTTACTGGACCACCAGTTCCTCGTTCTGGACTGCGGCCAACTATCCGGATCAGCAGACGCCGGGTGGCACCTCGGATGCGCCAGACGGCTCGCTGACCATCAAGGGCGGTAATGCGCAGCACCTGCGCAGCGATAACCTGACGGCAGACAACCGTGTCGTCTACACCTGCACCAGCTGCACTAGTGGCGGCTCGCTGGTGGATGACACCGCCAACACCACCGACCCGACGCTGTTCAACACCAATAACGCCGGCATCACCACCACGCTGCTTGGTGTTAGCACCACCACCGAGCGCAGCAACCTGATCAACTGGGTGCGCGGCCGCAACGTCAGCACGGATGACCCTTCGGGCGGTGTCGCTACCGGGGTGCGCGGCTTCGTGCATGGCGATGTGGTGCATTCCAGCCCGCTGGCCATCAACTACAACCGCAGCGGCCAGCCCAGCAACCGTGATGTGGTGGTGTACTACGGTGGCAACGATGGGCCGCTGCACGCGGTGAAGGGTGGGGCGAACGATAGCGATGGCGGCGAACTGTGGTCTTTCCTGCCGCAGGAGTTTTATTCCGGCTTGAAGCGGCTGTATGACAACACCCCGCTGCTGTCGTCTTCTGCGACCAAACCGTACTTCTTTGACGGGCCGATCGGCAGCTATCTGCTGGATGCCGACAACGACAGGCGCTATGACAACACCGGCAAGACCGATGCCGCCACGATGGACAAGGTGTACATCTACCCGACTGCGCGTCGTGGCGGCCGGCTGATCTACGCCTTCGATGTCACGGTGCCGGCACAGCCCAAGTTCCTGTGGAATCACAGCAATAGCGATACCGGCTTCAACGAACTGGGGCAGACTTGGGCCAAGCCCAAGGTGATCAAGATTGCCGGTTACAGCAACCCGGTACTGGTATTCGGCGGTGGTTACGATGCCGCGGCCAACGATACCGCGACCCAGGGTACGGCCACCATGGGGCGCGCCATCTTCTTGGTGGATGCCATCACCGGTGCCCTGGTGTGGAAGGCGGTGCCTACCGGCAGCAGCGATTGCCTCACCGCAACCTGCACCCCGGTCAGCGGGCTGAGCTATAGCATCCCGGCTGGCGTTGCCACGGTGGATCGTGACCTGAATGGCTATGTGGATCGCCTGTATGCGGCCGATACCGGCGGCAACGTCTGGCGGGTCGATGTCGGTCTGAACTCGGCGGTTAGCCCGGCAGTGCCCAGTTTCAGCGTCAACAAGATTGCCGCACTGGGCGGCAGTGGCAGCAGCGCCCGCAAATTCCTGTATGAGCCGGATGTGGTGCTGGGGCAGAGCTATGACCGGGTGCAGCTGGGGTCCGGCGACCGCGAGAAGCCGTTCAGCCTGGCAATACAGGACATGTTCTTCTCCATCAAAGACCCGGGGCTGACCAGCAACGTAATCACCACGCCGTACACCGTGTCCAACTTCTACGACGCGACCGACAACCTGGTACAGCTTGGCAGCACCAGCCAGCAGGCGGCGGCCAGCAGCTCGTTGGCCTCCACACAGGGCTGGTATATCAAGCTTAACGGCGGCTTGAGCAGCCGCGATCTGGGCTGCAGCCTGTTGGGTGGCGAGCGGGCATCCGGCAAGGCGGTGACGCTGGATGGCGTTTTGTACTTCTCCACCTTCCTGCCGAACTACACCTACACCTACAGCGCCAGCACCGGTTGTACCGCCACCGCCACCTATAACAGCAACAGCTGCAACCCCACGCTGGGTGCGGCCCGGATTTACATCCTCAACTTCGGCGATGGCTCGGCCTACAGCGATGCCACCGACGCGCAAGCGGGCTGGGCGCTGACCGACCGCTACGTGTCGGCAGGCACTGGCTTCCTGGGCGACCCGACGGTGGCGACCCAGGTCGATAGCAACGGCAATATCGTCAACGTGCCGCTGTTCGGCCTGATTTCCGACCCCGGCGGGCTGTCCGGCGGCATGGGCAACAAGACCCGTTCCAAGGTGTACTGGTACGAGCTTACCGACTGACGGCTGTTGCCGACCGGCATCGCACGCGGTGTGCGCTGCCGGTTTTGCTTTTGCCGCGCGCGGCCTGCTTATGATTTATGCATGATGCGTGCGGCTAAGTGCTGGTGGTGCACCCGACAACTGGTATACAATCCCGCGCGATTGTTGTCTGCTAACAGAACCTGTGCTTCGTCTCAGGGTCAGGTTTGCGTAACCCTGTGAAGAATTCCATGAAAGACAAAGCAAAAGTGGCTAACGAAACCGCGCTGGGTGCAGCGCTGAAGAATGCGGTACAGAGCCTGAGCAAGAAGAGCCAGACCGAGATGATTGCCGCCCACGTGTACGCCAAGTACGACGTGTTCAAGCAGTTCCGCCCGTTGGCGCTGGGCATCCACGAGGCGCTGATCGCCGCATTGCCGCAGTTCGATGCGCAGCTGGTATCGCGCGTGCTGGCCAACCACTGCCGCCGTCAGCGCTACCTGAAGGCGCTGGCCCGTGGCGGCAAGCGTTTCGACCTGGCGCTGAAAGCGGTAGGCGAGGTGACCGCCGAAGAGAAGGCCGCTGCCGAGCGCATGTGCCAGGCTCGCGCCGACAAGGCCGCGCCGAAGGCGGAGGCCGCTCCAGTAGCAGCCGTGGTGCAGGAGGCTCCGGTAGCCGACACCGCCGGCGAAGCCAGCGCCGAATAAGCGCCGCTGCCGCCATGCCCAACACCGGCCTTGCGCCGGTGTTGTCGTTTCTGCGGCCAACGTTGGCCGCATCGCTACTGTGCTAGCTGCGGCGCTTCGCGGCGGGGTAGCGCGGTGAGCATGGCAGCGCCGGCGATACGGCCGCAGCCGTCACGGCGCAGGCGCCGGCTGGCGACATTGCGCCAGCAGCCACTCGCGCACGCTGTGCAGCGCCGGGCGGCTCTCGTCCGGCTTGCTGGCCAGCGCATAGGCGTAGCCGCTGCGCCACGGCGGGGCGAACGGTGCCACCACTTCGCCCTCCGCCAGCTCGCGCGCCAGCAGGGTCAGGTCGCCCAGGGTGATGCCGTAGCCTTGCAGCGCCGCGTTCATCGCCTGGTCCAGGGTGTCGAACACCGTGCCGCCGCGGTAGTCCACCGCCGGCGCGCCGCGCCAGGCTAGCCATTGCCGCCAGTCGCGCTTGTCGTGCGAGGGGTGCAGCAGCGGGTAGTGTGCCAGGTCCGTCTCCTGTGCCAGCGTGCGGCCAACCTGGCGCAGCAGCCGCGGCGAGATTACCGGCGTCAGCACCTCCTCGAACAGCAGTTGCTCGTTGTCGGCCAGCGCATTGCGCGGCTTGTAGACGATGGCCAGATCCACGTCCTCCTGTGCGAAATTCACCGCGTGCTCGTGCACGCCGGCCAGCTGCACCGGGATGTCCGGCGACTGCGCGGCAAAGTCGCGCAGCGCCGGCAACAGCCAGCGCACCACGCAGCTGGGCGCCTTGATGCGGATCGGCGTGGTCAGCGCCGCCGCCGCGTCCATGCCCTGTTCCAGCACCTTGAAACCGCGCTGCACGTAGCCAAGCAGCAGCTCGCCCTGGGCAGACAGCCGCAGGCTGCGTGCGTAGCGGTGGAACAGCGGGTAGCCCAGATGCGCCTCCAGCTGCGCCACCTGCTTGCTCACCGCGCCCTGGGTCAGGCACAGCTCGTTGGCGGCGCGGGTGAAGCTCTGGTGGCGGGCGGCGGCCTCGAATACCGACAGCGCGTACAGCGGAGGGGTGTTGCGCGGCATGTGGCGCTCCATGGCTGAATTTTTCTCAGCCATAACATGCCGATAAATCGTTTGTCGCACAAGTGTGCATCGCGTTGAATAGCGCCATAACACCACAACGCGGCGAGACATCATGCACACCCCCATTGCCCAACGCTCCAAGCTGCCCCACGTCGGCACCACCATTTTCACCGTCATCGGCCAGCTGGCCGCCAAGCACCAGGCCATCAACCTGTCGCAGGGTGCGCCCAACTTCCCGTGCAGCGCCGATCTGATCCGCTACGCCCACGAGGCGATGCAGGCCGGCCACAACCAGTACGCGCCGATGAGCGGCTTGCCGGCACTGCGCCAGGCCATCGTCGACAAGGTGGAAACGCTGTACGGCCAGCGCTACGACGTGGACAGCGAGGTTACGGTGATGGCCAGCGCCAGCGAGGCGCTGTTCTCGGCGGTGACCGCGCTGGTGCACGAAGGCGACGAGGTGATCGTGTTCGAGCCGGCCTTCGACAGCTACATCCCGATGATCGAGCTGCAGGGCGCCACCCCGGTGGTGATCAAGCTGTCGGCGCCGGAATTCGCCATCCCGTGGGACGAAGTGGCGGCGCGCATCAGCCCGCGCACCCGCATGATCCTGCTGAATACCCCGCACAACCCCACCGGCAATGTGCTGACCGCCGCCGACGTGGCGCGGCTGGAAGCCATTACCGATGGCACCGACATCGTGGTGCTGTCCGACGAGGTGTACGAGCACGTGGTGTTCGACGGCGAGCTGCACCACAGCATGAGCCGCCACCCGAAGTTGGCCGCACGCTCGGTGGTGGTCACCTCCTTCGGCAAGACCTTCCATGTCACCGGCTGGCGCGTGGGCTACTGCCTGGCGCCGCAGGCGCTGATGGACGAAATCCGCAAGGTGCACCAGTTCGCCATGTTCGCCGCCGACACCCCGATGCAGTACGCGCTGGCGCGGCTGATGGCCGAGCCGGAACACTATCTGGGCCTGTCCGCCTTCTACCAACACAAGCGCGACGTGCTGAGCCAGGCGCTGGCCGAGTCGCCGCTGCAGCTGATCCCCAGCCGCGGCAGCTTCTTCCTGCTGGCCAGCTTTGCCCACCTGTCGGACGAGAGCGACAGCGACTTCGTGCAGCGGCTGATCACCCAGCACGGCGTGGCCACCATTCCGGTGTCGGCGTTCTACCGCGACGGCACCGACCAGCGGGTGATCCGCCTGTCGTTCGCCAAGGACGAAGCCACCCTGCGTGCCGGCGCCGAGCGCCTGTGCCGCATCTGAGGAGTGCCGCATGAGCAAGACCTTTACCGCCGCCGCCGTGCAGATGGTGTCCGGCGACGAACTTGCGGCCAACCTGGCCCGTGCCGAAGCGCTGGTGGCCGAGGCCGCCAGCCGTGGCGCCGAGCTGGTGGCGTTGCCGGAATACTTCTACCTGATGCCGGGCGACGAGCAGGCGCGGCTGGCGATTGCCGAGCCGTTCGGCAGCGGCCCGCTGCAGCAGCGCATGGCGGCGCTGGCCGCGCGTCATGGCGTGTGGCTGCTGGCCGGCACCCTGCCGCTGCAGGGCAGCCAGTCGCAGCGCTTCTGCAACAGCAGCCTGTTGTATAACCCGCAGGGGCAGTGCGCGGCGCGCTACGACAAGATCCACCTGTTCGGTTTCGACGACGGCAAGGAGCGCTATGCCGAGGCCGACACCATGCAGCCGGGCGAGCAGGTCACCAGCGCCGACACGCCATGGGGCAGCATGCGGCTGTCGGTATGCTACGACCTGCGCTTCCCCGAGCTGTACCGCCACGGCCCGGCACCGGCGCTGATCAGCGCCCCGGCCGCCTTCACCCACACCACCGGCCTGGCACACTGGGAGCTGCTGCTGCGCGCGCGCGCGGTGGAAAACCTCGCCTTCGTCATCGCCCCCGGCCAGGGCGGCGTGCACCCGGGCGGCAAACGCACCTTCGGCCACAGCATGATCGTCGACCCGTGGGGGCAGGTACTGGCCTGCCACGTCGAGGGCGAGGGCATCGCGCTGGCTACACTGGATCTAGACAGGCAACAGACCTGGCGCACGCGCCTGCCGGCGCTGCAACACCGTCGCTTTTAAGTCGACACTTACTACAAATCTCCGGAGAAACTCATGAAACGCAAGATCGCCTTCGCCGCATTGCTGCTGTCCCCGCTGTTCGTCCAGTCTGCACAGGCCACCGAGCCGCTGCGCATCGCCACCGATGCCACCTATCCGCCGTTCGAATTCATCGATGCCGCCGGCAAGGTGGCCGGCTTCGAGGTGGACTTCGCCTACGCCGTGTGCAAGGCCATGGCCACGCCGTGCGAAGTCATCAACCAGCCGTGGGACGGCCTGATTCCCGGCCTGCAGGCGAAGAAGTACGACGCGATCATGTCGTCGATGAACATCACCGACAAGCGCCGCCAGGTGGTGGATTTCAGCAAGGTGTACTACCTGATGCAGAACCGCTTCGTGGGCCGCAAGGGCGTGCAGTTGACGTCTGACCTGAAAGACAAGGTAATCGCGGTGCAGACCGGCACCCCGCAGGACAGCTACGTGAGTCAGAACTTCAAGGCCGCCAGCATCAAGCGCTACGTGAATGCGCAGGACCCGATGCTGGAGCTGACTTCCGGCCGCGCCGACTTCACCTTCGGCAACACCGTGCAGCTGCAGAAGGGCTTCTTGGATACCGCCAACGGCAAGCCGTTTGCCTTCACCGGCCCGGTGTTCGACGGCCGCAAGGACAAGGTGCTGGGCGAGGGCGTGGCGGTGGCGCTGCGCAAGAGCGACGCCGCGCTGAAGGAACGTTTCAACAAGGCCATCGACCAGGTGAAGAGCAGCGGCGAATACGCGGCGCTGCTGAAGAAGCACAAGCTGGATGGTCTGCTGGAAGACTGAGTTTTGCTCGCTGTTTCGGTCTGCCTGTTGCCTGCCACCTCGGTGGCAGGCTTTTTTATGCAGTAAAGGTTGGCCGCAGGCTGCCGGTAGCATGCGGCCAACCTTGGCGGCTTACTCCACCGAGAACACCACCGGCTTGGCCGTTTGCTGCCGCGTCAGCGCGTAGATGGTGAGCGTGCCCGGCTTCACTTCGCCCATGCCCGGCGAATTGGCCGGCATGCCCGGCGCGCTGATGCCGACGATGTCCGGCTTGTCGCGCAGCAGTTTGCGGATGGCGGCCACCGGCACATGGCCTTCCACCACATAGCCGCCCACCAGCGTGGTGTGGCAGCTTTCCAGCTTGCCCACCTTGTATTGCGTCTTCACCGTGTGCATATCGTCGCGGTTGATCGCGTTCACCTTGAAGCCGTTGCTGTTCAGGTAGCTGACATAGGCTTCACAGCAGCCGCAGGTCGGGCTCTTGTACAGCGTGACCGGCATGGCGGCGGCAAAAACTTGCGGGCTGATCACGGCCAGGGCGAACAGCAGGCGGGGCAGGCGTTTCATGGCGTACTCCAGAAGAATGGGTAAATGAGCGGGCGGACAGCGGCACGGTAGCAGGGCTGCGAACAGGGCGGCCTTGATGCCGGTCACGCCGGCAGGTGGTGCAGCACAGACCCGCCGGCGGCGGGCGGGTTCCCGCTGCCGTGGCGGTGGTTTTCTGCCACAATCGCAGCATCCCCACTTGCCTGTCCAGCGCCATGAGCTGCCTGTTGCCGACCTCGCCTTCCGTTGCACCGCTGCCGCTGGCCGGCGTGCCGCAGGCGTTCGAGCATGCGGCGGACTACGCCGAATTCTGCCAGCCCTTGCCGGGGGTGGAGCTGTACCGCGCCCACATCGTGCGCTACGCCTTCGAGCCGCACACCCACGAGGCGTTCGGGCTGGGGGCCATCGTCAGCGGCGTCGAGCGCTTCCGCTACAGCGGCAGCGAGCACCTGGCGCCCACCGGCTCGCTGCTGCTGATGAACCCGGACGAGCTGCACACCGGGCAGTCCGCCACCGAGCAGGGCTGGCGCTACAGCATGATCTACCTCGACCCGGCGATCGTGGCACGCGTCACCGGCGAGGACGGCTGGTGGTTCGACGACGCGGTGCGCCACGATCCCGGCATCGCCCAGCGGGTGGGGCGGCGGCTGGCGGCGCTGTGGCAGGCGGAGGAGCCGCTGGCCTTCGACAGCCAGCTGTACGAGCTGCTGGCCGAGTTCCGCCCGCTGGCGCGGGTGCCGCGCCCGGCGCGGCCGCAGGCCGATGTGCGGCTGACGGCGGTGCTGGACTACCTGCGCGCGCACCTGGCCGAGCGGCTGACGCTGGAGCAGTTGGCCGCGGTGGCCGGGCTCAGCCCCTATCACTTGCTGCGCCGCTTCCGCGCGCAGTACCACGTCACCCCGCAGCAGATGCTGATGGCGCTGCGGCTGTTCGAGGCCAAGCGCCTGCTGGCCAGCGGCCTGCCGCCGGCGCAGGTGGCCGCCGCCGCCGGGCTGAGCGACCAGTCGCACCTGAACCGCTGCTTCGTGAACCGCTACGGCGTCACCCCGGCGCGCTACCAGCAGCAGCTGGGGCTGCGCTAGCCGCCGGCGCGGCAGCCGCCCTGATCGCAATCTGGTACAAGACCGCCGCTCTGCGGCCAACCTACACTGCGCCCAAATCATCCGGGAGAGACGCATGTTGGCAGGAGTGTTGTACGCATTGGTGGCTGGCCTGATGTGGGGGCTGGTGTTTCTGGCGCCGCAGATGCTGCCGGAGTATCCGGCCGCGCTGCTGTCGGTCGGCCGCTATCTGGCCTTCGGCGTGATCGCCATCCCGCTGGCGTGGTTCGACCGTGCCGCGCTGCGCCAGCTGACGCGCGGCGACTGGCTGGAGGCGCTGAAGCTGGCGGCCATCGGCAACCTGCTGTACTACCTGTGCCTGGCCGGCGCCATCCAGCGTGCCGGCGGCCCGCTGCCTACCATGCTGATCGGCACCTTGCCGGTGGTGATCGCCATCTGCGCCAACCTGCGCGACCACCGCCGCGACGGCCGCCTGCCGTGGCTGCGGCTGCTGCCGTCGCTGCTGCTGATCGCCGTTGGCATCGGCTGCGTCAACAGCGTGGAGCTGGACGCGCTGCGCCGCGATACCAATGCCGACCTCGGCCGCTACGCCAGCGGCGCGCTGCTGGCCTGCCTGGCGGTGGCGTGCTGGACCTGGTACCCGCTGCGCAACGCCGACTGGTTGCGCGATCATCCGGGGCGCAGCCCGCGCACCTGGGCCACCGCGCAGGGCGTGGCCACGCTGCCGCTGGCGCTGGCCGGCTTCCTGCTGCTGTGGCTGGGCAACAGCCTGGGCGGCGGCGAGTTCGCCATGCCGCTGGGGCCGCAGCCGGCACGTTTTCTCGGCCTGATGGCCATCATCGGCCTGCTGGCCTCCTGGCTGGGCACGCTGTGCTGGAACGAGGCCAGCCAGCGCCTGCCCACCGCGCTGGTGGGGCAGTTGATTGTGTTCGAAACGTTGGCCGCACTGGCTTATGCCTTCGTGTGGCGGGGTGAGGCGCCGCTGCCGCTGACCCTGCTGGGCGTGGCGCTGCTGGTGGCCGGCGTGCTGTGGGCGCTGCGGGTGCGCCCGGAGCCGGTGGCGGCGGAGGGCCATGCCGGTTGAGCGGCGCACTGTTGTAAGAAAACATACAGAAAGCGCGCAAAAAACCAACATCTGAAATTTTTATTAAACATGCACGTAACATGGCCTATATATTCTCTGGTGCTGGCCCGGTGGCCGCGGCACTGCCACAACGGCAGGCGCGGCCGGCGGATTCACGGTCGCCGCTGGTGGCTGTGCGGTTGTCCATCCATACACGAGGGAGTGGCAATACATGTTCAAGCAAGCTTCGAAATTGTCCGCCGGCGCACTGCTGGTGGCATGTGCCTTCAATGCCAATGCAGCCGATTCCGTACTGCGCCTGCTGACCTGGGCCGACTACGCGCCGCAGGCGGTGGTGGACCAGTTCAAGAAGGAAACCGGCATTACCGTTGAAGTGACCCTGTCCAACAACGAAGAAATGATCTCCAAGCTGCGCGCCACCGGCGGCGCCGGCTTCGACCTGGCCAACCCCAGCCAGGACCGCATCACCGGCCCGGCGCGCGAGTTCGGCATTTACCGCCCGCTCGACCTGGCCAAGGTCAAGACCGCCAACTTCATCCCGTCGATGCTGGCCGCCACCCAGAAAGTCACCTCGCTGGACGGCAAGGTGTACGGCCTGCCGCTGTTCTGGGGCACCGACGGCCTGGTGCTGAACTCCGCCAAGAGCAAGGCCTCCGACTACGGCGACCTGTGCAGCCCGCAATACGCCGGCAAGACCGCGGTGCGCCTGAAGCGGCCAACCTTGATCGGCCAGGCCTTCGCCATGGGCAAGGATCCGTTCAAGGCCTACGCCAACGCCAAGGAATACGAGGCGATCATGACTGCGGCCGGCAACAAGCTGATCAGCTGCAAGAAGAACCTCAAGTATTTCTGGGAAAGCAAGGATCAGCTGCTGAACGACCTGCGCAACGGTGAAGTGGTGGCCGCGCAGATGTGGGATGCCGGCGGCTGGAAGCTGAACAGTGAGAACCCGACGCTGAAGTTCGTGGCGCCGAAATCCGGCGCACTGGGCTGGGTGGACACCTTCGCCATTCCGGCCAAGGCCAAGAACCTGGATGCCGCCTACAAGTGGATCAACTTCGTGACCCGCCCGGAAATCGCCGCCCAGCTGGCCAAGTCTGCCGGCAGCTTCACCGCGGTGAAGGGCGCCGAGAACTTCATGGACGCGCAGATGAAGAAACAGCTGGCCGAATCCTTCCCGCCGGCGGCGATGAAGAACATCAAGTGGTATCCGGCGATTCCGGCCGGGCTGGAAGAGATCGACGGCAAGGTGCTGGACCGCATCAAGGCCGCCAGCTAAGCCACGCACCGGCCACGCCCGTGGCCGGTTCCGCTGTCCCGAGGCCGCCGTGCGCGGCCTTTTCTGTCACTGCACGCCTGAATGGGGCTTTCCATGCCGCATACCCCGCAACATGACGCCATCGACTTGTCGGTGCGTGGCGTCAGCAAACACTACACCGGCTTTACCGCCGTCGATCAGCTGAGCCTGGCGGTGGCCAAGGGCAGCTTCTTTTCCATCCTCGGCCCGTCCGGCTGCGGCAAGACCACGTTGCTGCGCATGATCGCCGGCTTCATCTCCCCGGACGAGGGCGATATCGTCATCGGCGGCCAGTCCATGCGCGAGGTGGCGCCCAACCGCCGCCCGGTGAACATGGTGTTCCAGCACCTGGCGCTGTTCCCGATGATGTCGGTGGGCGACAACGTCGGCTACGGCCTGGCGCGCCGTGGCCTCCCCAAGGCCGAGATCCGCCGCAAGAGCGAAGCGATGCTGGAGCGTGTCGGCCTGCCCGGTACCGCCGGCAAGCGCATCGACCAGCTGTCCGGCGGCCAGAAACAGCGGGTGGCCATTGCCCGCAGCCTGGTGCTGGAGCCGACCCTGCTGCTGCTGGACGAGCCGCTGGGCGCGCTGGATCTGAAACTGCGCGAACACATGAAGCTGGAGCTGAAGCAGCTGCAGCACGAGATCGGTACCACCTTCGTCTACATCACCCACGACCAGAGCGAGGCGCTGGTGATGTCCGACCAGGTGGCGGTGATGAACAAGGGCCGCTTCGAGCAGGTGGGCACGCCGCAGCAGCTGTACTACCAGCCGGCCAGCGCCTTCGTCGCCGGTTTCGTCGGCAACAGCAACCGGCTGACGGTGACGCTGTCCGGCAGCGGCGAGGGCGTCACCGACAACGGCCTGCCGCTAAGGTTGGCCGCACAGCAGGGCGAGGGCGGCCAGCAGGCGTTGTTCATCCGCCCGGAAACCATCGCCCTGGCGCGACACGAGGCCGATGTGGCCGCCTTCGACAACCGCCTGCCGTGCCGGGTGGAAACGCTGTATTTCGACGGCGCCAACTCCACGGTGCAGGTGCGCGACGCGCGCTACGGTACGCCGCTGCATGTGGCGCTGCCGCATACCGGCCAGCATGCCGACCTGCAGCCGGGCGAGACGGTGTACCTCGGCATCCGCGCCGAGCACGCCAAGGCCTTCCGGGAGTGAGCGCGATGAACGTACTGGCCCCGCGCCGTCTCGGCCTGTTCCTGCTGCTGGCGCCCGCCGTGCTGTGGCTGGCGCTGCTGATCCTGCTGCCGCATGTGGAAGTCGGCCTGCTGTCGTTCCGCGAGCGGGTCGGCCCCGGCGAGTTCGCCCCCAGCCTCAAGCAGTACCTGACCTTTTTCGATGAGCCGTTGTACTGGCACACCTTCGTGCGCACCGCGCTGATGTCGGTGATCGTTACCGTGCTGGCGCTGCTGCTGGCGTTTCCGGTGGCGTGGAGTATTGCCAAGGTGGCGCGCGGCCGGGTGCGCGCGCTGCTGATGGCCGGCATCCTGCTGCCGTTCTGGGCCAGCGAGCTGGTGCGCATGCTGGGCTGGCTGATCCTGCTGCGCGGCTCCGGTGTGCTGCCGCAGCTGCTGTTCCAGCTCGGCATCACCGCCGAGCCGGTGGAGCTGCTGTACCACGACGCCACCATCCTGCTGGGGCTGGTGTACAGCTCGTTGCTGTTCATGCTGGTGCCGCTGATCAACGCGCTGGAGACGCTGGACGACAGCCTGATCGAAGCCGCCTACGATCTGGGCGGCAAGCGGCTGGACATTCTGCGCTGCATCGTGGTGCCGCACGCCGCGCCCGGCATCGCCGCCGGCTGCATCATGGTGTTCATGCTGACGCTGGGCAACTACCTGACGCCGGTGATCCTGGGCGGCAAGAACTCGATGTGGTTCACCGAGCAGATCTATACCCAGTTCATCACCCGCTTCAACTGGGAGCAGGGTTCGGCGTTCGCCTTTCTGCTGCTGGGGCTGTCGTCGCTGCTGGTATGGCTGGGGCTGAAGCTCACCGGCCAGCGCTTTGCCGACTCCATGCGCCGTACCTGAGGAACCTGACATGATTCCAAGCCTGCCGGACAACCGCTGGCTGCTGCGCGGTCGCAGCCTGTACCTGGCCGCGTTCTTCCTGTTCCTGCTGCTGCCCTTGTCGGTGGTGGCGGTGTTCGCCTTCAACAACTCGCTGTTTCCCACCCCGCCGTGGAAGGGCTTTACCCTGGACTGGTTCCTGGCCAACGGCAACGGCCGCACCGGCCTGCTGTTCGACGGCGAGCTACTGGCCAGCATCTGGCACAGCTGCAAGGTGGCAGTATGGGTGAGCCTGCTGTCGGTGCTGCTGGGCACCAGCAACGCCTTCCTGCTGGAGCGCGCCGAGTTCCGCGGCAAGGGCCTGTTCACCACGCTGATGCTGGTGCCGCTGGTGATTCCGGGGGTGATCCTCGGCATTTCCATCCTCGCCTTCGCCAGCCAGATCGCCAACTTCCTCTACGACCACTGGGAGATCGAACTGGAATGGCTGCGCCCCGGCCTGCCGCTGGTGGTGATGGGGCAGGTGTCCTACATCATCACCATCGCCACGCTGACCATCGCCGCGCGGCTGAAGCGCTTCGACACCTCGCTGGAAGAGGCGGCGCTGAACCTGGGTGCCAGCCGCTGGCAGATCCTGCGCACCATCACCCTGCCATACCTGAAGCCGGCCATCATCGGCAGCGGCGCGGTGGCCTTCCTGCTGTCGTTCGAGAACTTCAACACCACGCTGATGCTGGTGGGTAGCGACAGTCCGCTGACCATCCTGATGTACGGCCGCATGCGCGAGGGCGCCTCGCCGGTGCTGAACGCGGTGAGCCTGGGGCTGATGCTGGTGTCGGCGCTGGCGGTGGTGTTGCTGTACCTGCGCAAGCCGAAGCAGCAGGCTTGATGTTCGTGGAGCAGGTTGGGTTGAGCGCAGCGAAGCCCAACGTTTACCGCGTCTGGTTTTGTATCCGCTACGCGGATGATGTTTGAAGTCGCCGGTTCCGCCCGGCGAACGGGCCAGGGGGCGTGCCGCCGCCCCCTCGCGACCCCGCTCGCCCCTTATGGTCCGCGAAACCCCGGCCCAAAAGGCATTCGCCAGGCGCCGGCAATTCGCCGTTTGCTAACGTCAAACGGCTCAGATGCCGTCTTAAAACCTGGCGAACACCATTTTGACCGGCGCTCCCCGTAGGGCAATCTGGCGCTTTACAACGTTGGCCGCATTCTTTACGCCGGCTTCACTGCCAAGACGGTGCCAACGATGCTTTGCCCAGCGCTGTGCCGAAGTAGCCGACTCGAACAAGATGGAGAACGAAATGCAACCCTGGCCTTACCCCTACCTGTTCGCCCACCGCGGCGGCGGCCGGCTGGCGCCGGAAAATACCCTGGCCGGCATGGCCACCGCCGTGCAGTACGGCTACGGCGCGGTGGAGTTCGACGTCAAGCTCAGCCGCGACGGGGTGAGCTTCCTGCTGCACGACGACACCCTGCCGCGCACCAGTAACGGCCAAGGGTTGGCCGCAACGCAGGACATCGCCGCGTTGTCGCGGCTGGATGCCGGCAGCTGGTTCGCGCCGCGCTTCGCCGGCGAGCCACTGCCCAGCTTCGCCACCATCGCCGCCTACTGCCGCGCGCACCGGCTGCTGGCCAATGTCGAGATCAAGCCCTGCCCGGGGCGCGAGGCGGAAACCGGCCGCGAAGTGGCCCGGCTGGCCGCCGAGCTGTGGCAGGGCCACCCGGCGCCGCCGCTGCTGTCGTCGTTTGCCTGGGAGGCGCTGCTGGCGGCGCGTGACGCCGCGCCGCAACTGCCGCGCGGCTGGCTGATCGAAGAGCAGTGGCCCGCGGACTGGCCGGCGCGGCTGGCCGAGCTGCAGGCGGTGTCGCTGCACAGCGACCACCTGTTGCTCACCGCCGAGCGGGTGGCGGCGGTGCGCGCCGCTGGCTACCGCGTGCTGGCCTACACCGTCAACGACCCGGCGCGCGCCGCCGAGCTGCGGCAGTGGGGCGTGGATGGCATCTTTACCGATGCGCTGGACGTGATCCGCCCCTGAAGGCGGCATGACGCGCTGCTGCGCGGCGGCGCTACGGTGGGCAAAACGGCTGCGGCATGCTCATCTGCGGCTTGTAAACGCCGCACCGCGCCGTTGTTGCCTTGTCTCGCGCCAGCCCGCGAGGCCGTAGGGCGGTGCTGAAAGCAAAAAGGTTGGCCGCATGCGGCCAACCTTTTTTGTTACTAGCGAGGAGGGTCAGTGCAGGTAGATGCCGTCCGGCTGCGGCGGCGGCACCTGCATCGGCACGCCCTGCAGTTCGCGCAGCGAGGCCTCGATATTGTGGCTCATGGCGGCCAGTGGCAGATCGTTGCCCTCCTTGCCGAACGGCTCTTCCAGCTCGTCGCCCAGCGTGTCCAGCGCCAGGAAGGTGTAGGCGATGAACACCGCGATCAGCGGCGTCACCCAACCGATGCTGGTGGCCAGGCCGACCGGCAGCAGCATGCAGTAGATGGTGACGGTGCGGTTGAGCAGCACGCGGTAGGTAAACGGAATCGGCGTGGTGCTGATGCGCTCGCAGCCTCCCTGTACTTCCACCAGCGTATCCATGTTCTTGTCCAGCATCTGCCACTGCCAGTCGTTGATGCTGCCGTCGCGGCGCAGCTCGGCCAGCAGTTGCTGCAGCCAGGCCAGGATCAGCGCCGGCTGGTTGCGCGCCTGCTGTACGCGCTGCCACTGCGCCGGCGGCAGCAGCCGCTGCAGGTGGGCGCTGACATCCTCCTGGCGCAGATGGCCTTTCAGCGCGTAGATAAAGGCGCAGATGCCGTCGATCAGCGGCGTGGTCTGCGGCGCGGCGGGGGCCAGCGCCAGGCATTTGCCGGTCAGCTCGCGGCTGGCGATCAGCAGGCCGCCCCACAGCTTGCGCGCCTCCCAGAAGCGCTCGTAGCTGGCCGAGTTGCGAAAGCCGAGGAAGATGGCCAGCGACACCCCCAGCAGGGTGAAGATGTAGATGTTCAGCGATGACTGCGCATGGCGGCTGATCCACCACGGCGCCCAGATGCTGGCCAGCAGCGAGATGCCAAGCACCAGCAGCAGGCGGCTCATGATGCGGGGGACAACCGAGCCTTGCCAGATGAACAGCAGGCGGAACCAGTGGTAGCGGGGGCGGATGATCATGGTGCAGAGGTGGCGGGGTGGGCAGCCGCCCATCATAGGCCCTATGTTGCAGTGCGGTAAACGGGATCGGCCCGCCTTTTGCGCACGGCGTGGTGCCGTGGCGGCTAAATGCTTGATTTGCGGCAATGGCGGCCGGCGGCGGCTGGGCTAAGGTCTGCCCGTTTTGCTTGCAAGGAATCCCATCATGCCGCTTCCGGAACTGGTCTGCCCGGCGGGCAGCCTGCCTTCGCTCAAGGCCGCGGTCGACAATGGTGCCGACTGCGTGTACTTCGGCCTGAAGAACGACACCAATGCCCGCAACTTCGCCGGGCTGAATTTCGATGCCAACAGCGCCGCCGAGGGCATCCGCTACGCCCGCGCCAAGGGCGTCAAGACGCTGCTGGCCATCAACACCTTTGCCCAGGGCGCGGAAAGCGCGCGCTGGCAGCATGCCATCGACGAAGCCGCCGAGCTGGGCGTCGATGCGGTGATCCTGGCCGATTTCGGCCTGCTGGATTACGCCAGCCGCCGCCACCCGCAGCTGCGCCTGCACCTGTCGGTGCAGGGCTCGGCCAGCAATTACGAGGCGGTCAACCTGGCGCAGCAGCTGTTCGGCGTGCAGCGTGCGGTGCTGCCGCGGGTGCTGACGCTGGCGCAGGTGGAGCAGGTGATCGCCCACACCGATGTCGAGATCGAGGTGTTCGGCTTCGGCAGCCTGTGCGTGATGGCGGAAGGACGCTGCCTGCTGTCCAGCTACGCCACCGGCCAGTCACCCAATACCCACGGCGTGTGCTCGCCGGCGCGTTTCGTGCGCTGGGAGGAGGGTGCGCAGGGCATGGATGCGCGGCTGAACGGCATCCTGATCGACCGCTACGCACCGGACGAGCCCAGCGGCTACCCCACGCTGTGCAAGGGCCGTTTCGAAGTGGAGGGAAGCACCGGCTACGCGCTGGAAGAGCCCACCAGCCTCAACGTGCTGCCGCTGCTGCCGGAGCTGCTGCGCATCGGCGTGGCCGCCATCAAGGTGGAAGGCCGTCAGCGCAGCCCGGCCTATGTGGCGCAGGTTACCCGCGTGCTGCGCCAGGCGCTGGACAAGGCCGCACAGGGTGGCCGCCACGCCGACCCGCTGGCGATGGCCACGCTGGGCAAGCTCTCCGAGGGCCAGCAAGTGACGCTGGGCGCCTACAACCGACCATGGAAATGACCGACATGCCACTCCCGCTGCAACTGGTGCTGGGGCCGCTGCTGTACTTCTGGCCACGCGACCAGGTAATGAACTTCTACGCGGAGGCCAGCAGCTGGCCGCTGCAACGGCTGTATCTGGGCGAGGTGGTGTGCTCGCGCCGCCAGCAGCTGCGCACCCAGGACTGGATCGCGCTGGCCGCCGACATCGCCGCCAGCGGCAAACAGGCGGTGCTGTCCAGCCAGGCGCTGCTGGAAAGCGAATCCGACCTCAAGCGGCTGCGCAAGCTGATCGACAACGGCGAGGCGCTGGTGGAGGCCAACGACGCCGGTGCGGTGCACCTGCTGCAACAGCGCGGCCTGCCGTTCGTCGCCGGCCCGTACCTGAACATCTACAACAGCGACACGCTGCGGCTGTACCGCCGCCTGGGCGCACAGCGCTGGGTGCCGCCGGTGGAAATGTCCGGCGACAGCGTGCGCCGCATCGCTGCGGCCAACCCGGACATCGAAACCGAGGTGTTTGCCTGGGGCCGGCTGCCGCTGGCGCTGTCGTCGCGCTGCTTCACCGCGCGCCACTACCAGCTGAACAAGGATGACTGCCAATTCCGCTGTCTGGAACACCCGGACGGCATGACTTTGGCCACCCGCGAAGCGCAGGATTTCCTCGCCATCAACGGCATCCAGACCATGTCCGCCGGCTGCCACAGCCTGCTGCACGAGATCGCCGCACTGCCGGCACGCGGCGTGCACGCGCTGCGCATCAGCCCGCAGCACCAGCACCTGGCCGCCGTGGTGCAGGCCTTTGCCACCGCCATTGCCGGCGAGCAGCCGGAGACCAATCTGGCCACCCTGGCACCGGGGCCGCTGGTGAACGGCTACTGGCACGGCGAACCCGGCATCGTGTTGAAGGAGGTGGCGCATGGCTGTGCCTGATCTGAAAGTGCCGGCCGCACTGGCACGAGTGCTGGGCAAGCTGCCGGCCACCCCGCCGGTATGGGGCATGGTGCGCATGCTCAACCTGCTGGCCGTTCGCGGCGTGCTGCCGGTGGATCACAGCCTGCTGGCCGGGCGCCAGTTCTGCATCCGCGTGCTGGATGCCGGCATCAGCCTGCATTTCGCCAGCGACGGCAGCCGTTTCGTCGCCAGCCGTGCCGATACCCCGCATGATCTATTGCTGGCGGCCAACCTGGCCGATTTCGCCCGCCTGATGCTGCGCGAAGAAGACCCGGACACCCTGTTCTTCAACCGCCGCCTGCGCATCGAAGGCGATACCGAGCTGGGGCTGACGGTGAAAAACCTGCTGGACAGCGTGGACTGGCAGAACACACCGCTGGCGCGTTTCATGGCGGTGTAGGGGAGGGAAGGTTGGCCGCAACGGCCAACCTTTTGCTGCGGGGGCATAGCCCCGCACGGGTGTGCGGTAAAACTACTGGGCCTTGTCGGCGCGGTGATTGGGGTAGCTTAGGCTACCCCAATGCTTGTCTGGACTGGCCCTGTGGAGCCGGGCGACGCCGCCAAACGCCAGCCAGCGTGCAACGTATTTGTGATTACCGCCGTTCAAATTACCCAACGGCCTTCCGGTCAAGGTTTCTTCAGCGCCGCATACATTGCAGCCCGGCGTTTGGCCGGGAGCTTGCCGACACAGTCGATGGGCTTGTGGCCATATTTGTCGGTCTCAGCCAGCGATGCGCCATGCGCGACTAGATCGGCGGCAATGGCGGGGCTGGAGTCGAGTATGGCAGCCATCAGCACGGTAATTTCACTGGTGCGGGTGCTTGCATTGACGTCGACCCCCTTCGCAATCAAATCCTGAACGATCCCCTGATCCTTGGCGGCTACTGCATAGAACAGCGGCGTGGTGCCATCGTAACCATCGACGTTGGGATTCGCGCCGGCTTGCAGCAGCGCCTGCACCGCAGTGAGGTTGTGGGCATCGATTGCGTACACCAGTGGGGTTTTGGAAACGCTATCTAAGCTCTGGTCGATATCACAATGCTGCAGCTGTACATCAGTGGCGACAGCCGGCTTAGTAACCATCTGAGAGTTTGGCGTTACCTTGGGAAATCCATAATTTCATTTAAGTGTGAGAAATCTCTGGCAGTAAACACATCCATGTTACATATTGGTCGTTATGTTTTTCATGTAAGTTTATTGTCGCAAAAAATTTGAATAAATACTGATTTTTATTCATATTGCTTGGAAGAGTTTTTTGCATGCCAAATCTAAATTGTCACCATCTAATTCACTAAGCGTGGCTCTGTTTACTAATTTCCATGTTTTCAAATTATAAACGCCAGGGTACGTATCGCCGGTGCAGTCTGGTTCTCCATTAACAGAGACATATTGGCCATTTTTTGAAATAATTCCGTTTTTGATTAGGCTGAATACATTGTTGAGCTGTTTTTTATTGATTTTCTTTTGTCAAAAAAACCTTTGGCTATTATCGCCTCTTTCTTCGATTTTGTGTCGTATACTTCTGCTAAGTATCCATGTGGTGAAGTTGAATAAATGTCGGCGCTTAGTACCAATCCCTTGGCTTTATTGATATCAAATAAAATGCTTTTTATTGACGTGACTTTTGCTTGTTTGGTACAGGAAATTAGCTCATTTTTTGCTATGTAGTCATGTTCTGACAGTATGACATACTCGCCATCGTTGCTCAGTCGTGGTGACAACCTAGGGTCGGACCCAATTGCTGCTGTTAAATTTTTGATAATGCAATTTTTATCTTTTCCAATTGCTATGACTGTATTGTTCAACCCTGCTGTAAAAATATAATCGCCAGCTATAGGTAGTTGATAGCTTTCATTCGCATGGACTAGCGCTGAAACAAGAAGTGTTATGTAGACAAAGATATTCAAGCAATATTTTTTCAATGCGTGCTGTATGTTTTTTTTCTGTCTGAAAGTCAAGTTTCGTCTCTGTAAGAGATTGCTGTTTGGCATGGAGAGCTCTCAGGAAATCGAAGGCTGATAGCATCATTAGAATAAAATTAACTTTTCCATTATTGATTTTTTTTGGTGTTTGTTTGTGAATGGTCAAGACTAAATTTCATATAATGGTGATTTAATTGCAACTCGCTACGGGCCTGAAATTTTGGAGGAAATGGTTTTATTGCGGGGGTGTGCCATGAATATTTAAAACATAATCATTATTTATTTTAATGAAATTAATTTCTATGGGTTTTGTGGTTTTTGAATTTCTATAATTTTTATTTGCAACCAGCGGTTGCTGAGTAAATGATTTTCCTAAATTCATTTACTGATTTAGTTTTGTATATGTTAGTTGATTTTTTTGATTCTTCAAAAGTAATTGGTTGAATCGCCCCTCCTTTCCTAGACACCTCAAGAGCCTCACACTAGGCCCTACAAGGAGGTGTCATGAGCAGGCAGCGTTTC
>NZ_JBHRXN010000004.1:0-42587 GCF_042648525.1 Vogesella facilis | reverse complement strand
GCAAACGGGCTATCGCCGGTAGAGTTTGAGAAGCAATATTTCCAACGGCTCAAGAGTGTCTAGAGAAGCTGGGGCGATTCAGTGAGACTGGTGGGGACTTGGCTCAATTTGAAGAATTTAAAAAAATCTTGGGGTGCGCAATTTCTATTGGTTATGAGCTTGAGAATGAAAAATAAGTGCGCTGCTGTAGCTTCTGACAGGTTTTCAACTTGTAAATGTTGTCGTTGATCTGCGTAGACCTATTGATGTAATGGCAGCTTCTGCAGACTTGTTGTTAAATGTGACTTGCTTGACTTTTTGTTGTTAAGTGTTGTTTTTTGATTTCTTTTTTATTGATTCATTTATTTTCCTTATTTGGCCGTTTTCATTTAGTTCAAACAAAAATATTTTGGCTTCGATTGCTGACTGATATGTGTTTTTTCCAAGCTTTCCAGCGATCTCTAATCGGAATCCAATGGCTGTTTTTATGACGCAAATGGGTATTTTTCTAATGGTACTCTTTTCGACATTTGCGTCGGCTTCCCATTTTTCTGTCCGTAAAAAATTTTGCAGCCGGTTTGATTTCTTTCTCTCTTCACTGGCTATTTCAGTTCCAGTTAGGTCATCACAGCAGTCTGTGCCTACTTCAATTGGCTCCCAAGTGGGGTGATGAATTAAATATACATATCGAATGCTTGTGCCACATCGATCGCATGAGCCAATTGTTTCACCTAAATCACTTGAGCTAATATAAGTCCAGCCTGTTTCCGGCCTTATGATGCCATGCTCCGCTGCATGACAACCTTTGCAGAGGGTTTCGCAATCTGCAAAACCATACTCCCAAGGCTTTCTACCTGGGATGTATTGCTTATGATGCACTTGCAAGATGGCCCCTTCTGACGCCTTCTTGCCACATTGAGTGCATTCATTCCCATCAAAATCAATTACTTCTCTACGGAAGTCATGCCATTTTTTATCTCTATATTGCTTTGTCATTATTGATCCTTAAATAAAAGCCCGACTGGTCGGGCTTTTAAGCTTACTGATTTTGCTTTGCTTTTATTATCTCAAGCAAGTCTATAATGTTTTGCCTATTTTTGGGGGTTGGCTTCTGGGTGTGAGGCACACCAGTTAGCTTTTCAAGCAAGTTAGGGTTGATGGCGATTTGGCTGGCAAAGTGTTCTGCATCAACTTCTTCTTCTTCGAGTAGTGCCCGAAACGCATTGCCAAGTAATTCTGGTTGCTCCATGGCTACGGCTTCATCGTACTTCTCAGTTTTTTTCTGCGTGCTTCTGGATAAATAAATCTGTGCAGCACGATATTGTGTTGCATCGATCAAGCCCAGATGGTGGTGTGCACGGTAAAGAATGGCAGCAACGCTAATCTTATACTTCAACTTGAGCTGGTAGAGTGTTGTCCAGTTTAACTTCTTGTCTCTTGGAAATTCGGCAACAAATGCACTGCGCGGAAATAAGAAAGCCGCGGCAAAATGGTTTGCTTGAGACTCGGTCTCGTGATCTCCAGTCTCAATTCCCTGGTGCATTACCAAGTGACCAATTTCATGGCCGATATCGAACCTACTTCGACAGCCACTTCCTTTGCTGGTACTCATCACAATCAAAGGTCTGCGCCGACTAACAGAAAGTGCATCTACCTTCTCTGATACACCTTCAAAGTGAGTCACCACTGCTCCGGCATTCTCTGCCACCCTCACCATGTTCACGATAGGGGCCGTTACGCCGAGCCCCCAATGCTTGCGACAACGTTCAGCCGCCTGCTCAACGTCTAGTCGTGAGTTGACCGGAATTTCGGGGAAGTCCACTTCCGGTAGGTCAAGGTACTCTTCAAGCTTGCTGACTGTTTCACTGAACAGCGTGCCCCTTGCCAGAACTTGCTGCGTAATTTTGGCGGGAGTGGTGCGCTGCTTTCTGAAATGACATTGTTGCTCCACAACGTCTTCAGCGATCGGCATAAAGAAAAAGCTGGGATCAACCTCCAGCTGTTCGCTCAACACGTTCACCATCAGTTCGTTGGGGGTTTTGATGCCAGATTCTAGTTGGTGCATGAACTGGCGAGAGCTGGATGCCCTCGCGCCAAGTTCTGCATGGGTTAGGCCATGAAACAAACGCGCCAGGCGTAGCCTGGCGGGTTGAAACGGGTTAGTGTGTGTCTCCATTTGCTGTTTTCTTCTGCTTTTTCCGCTTTCCACTTACCTTGGCCGCGCCAAGCTCTACGCCGCTTTCTTCTGGCAAGTGGACCGGTGCAATCGCCGGAATTGGGGCGTCGCTGGTTGCATCAATGCTGCTTACAACATGTCCATTGGGCTGGACGGCGGCAAATATTACACGCTCAGTCACTCCTTGGGCATCTGTTTCGGCAGCAAAAAGAAAGATCAGGTCTTGATGTGCTGGGACAGCTCCAAGGTCTAGGTTGAACTGCTGCCGTTGTGAGAATTTCTCCTCAATGAACTTGTTTTTGGGCTTTTTGCTATCGCCATGATAGAACCTGAATGGAACGCTGCCGATTGCTCCAACGTAGTGCATGCTGGAATCAATGGTGGACAACCACTCGTATCCTTTTGTGCCAGCTGCACCGAGTAAGCGTTGCCATGCCCAAGAAAACCCTCGGCAACCGCTAGACCAACTTGTATCGCCAGCTTCAGGGTTGTATTCGAGTCTTGCGCCGTTGCGCGCATCTTTGATGATCTTGCCGATGAATTGAACACGATCAAGCTCTAAGTCTGGATGAAGGTCACACGGGCTCTGGTCGCTCATGAGGTCTAGTGGCTCTACGGATTGGTTATGTCGCCATTATGTTGTTTTTCTAGAATTTGTCAACCAAACATTGGAAATGCAATCAACTTTTGCTTTGTTAGCCTGGGTTGACACGTAATCGATCTTGGCCATACCATGTGTCATCACGTTCAATAGCGTGATGCGGGCTTGGCGGCCCGGTGAATCTAGGTGGGCATCCGCCGCATGGCGGCTTTTTTACGTCCACGGCACTGGTACGGCTTCAATGGCTGGCCCGTGTGGGAGGGGGTAACCCCTGCCGGTACTAGATCCCGGTCCGCCAACCCACACGGTGCTGGCCACCCTTCTTGGCGGATAGGTGGCAGCGAAGTAAACCGCTGATCTAGGAGCCCATCATGGCCGCTCAAACACTTTCTATTGGTGCGTCCGCACCTGCCGTTTTCTCTTTTGATTCCTTTGATGTTCGCACGCTCGACCGCGATGGCGAGGTGTGGTTTGTTGCGTCTGATGTTGCTGCTGCACTGGACTACACCCATGTTCCACACATGACCCGCAATCTGGATGACGACGAAAAGGGTGTCCACATTGTGGACACCCTTGGTGGGAAACAGGAGCTGACCATCATCAACGAATCCGGCCTATACTCCGCGATCCTTAAAAGCCGTAAACCGGAGGCGAAACGCTTCAAGCGGTGGGTGACGCACGAGGTGCTGCCGTCGCTGCGCAAGTCCGGTAGCTACGCCTTGCCGTCGATTGCGGCCAGCGTTGTTCAGCCAGGCGTGGCGATGCTGGACGATGTGCCGGTACTGACCATGCAAAGGTTGGCCGCATGCTTCGGCATGAGCATCGATCCGATCCGGCGCAACCGTGAGCTGTTTCCGGAGCGGTTTGTCCACGGTGTGCACTGGTTCCGGCTGGAGGGTGATGCGCTGCGCCGCTTCGGGCTGGCCAACCTGCACACCGGCGAAGTCTCACGCAATTTCGGCCGCAGCATGATCGTGTGGACAGAGGCGGGCGCGCAGATGCACGCGGCGTGCTTTGCGCCGGCGCAGGGCAAAGCAGGGTTGGCCACAGTGGCGGCGTATCTGCGTGGCGAGTCCGCGCCATCGGCCAGCGTGCCAGTGCGGGCGCCAGAGGCTTCGTTGCCGTGGCCGGTGTCGCAGGCTGATCTGGCTGGGGGTCGGCGTGTGTTGCTGAGCCTGAGCCGTAATGGGGTGGTGCAGGCGGAGCCGGTGCCAAGCGGGGCGTTTCTGCTCACGTCGGCAGAGCTGGCAAAGCAGATTGCCGAGCCAGATTCACTGTGGTCACGCGACGAGCTGCGTGCGGTCGGTTCGGCAGTGATGGCACGGCTGGCGCGGTGGGGGTGACCCGCTGCGGCCAACGTTGGTGCTGGTAGTCGTCAAGTGACAAAGCCAAACCCCTAGTTGCGAGAGCAGCCGGGGGTTTTGTTATTGTTTTGCTCGAATTGGTGGCGACATAGATTGATCATTAATGATCAATCTATGCTCAAGCAAAGCCATGATATGCAATGAAAATATTGCTATCATTGCAATCAATGATTGCTTTGAAATTAACGAACGAGGAGGGAGCCATGAAGCTTGAGGATCGCGTTGTTAAGTCTATCGCCAAGCGAAGTGGCGTCGTCATCCTTCGTTCTGAGCTGGCTTCGCTGGGTAGCTCGGCACAGCTGGGGCGGGTGTTGGCCAGCCTGGTTGCGCAGGGCAAACTGGTACGCGTTAGCAAGGGCGTCTTCGCCAAAACGCGCATTAACCGCTTTACCGGGCAGCCCACGCCCGCGGGGACCTTTGAGGATATTGCCGCCGAGACCTTCCGCAAACTGGGTGTAACGATTGCCCCCAGCCAGCGCATGGTGGAATACAACAGCGGCCAGACGACCCAGATACCGGCGGATGGCTGCGTCAATACTGGCAAACGCCGCATTTTCCGCAAGATTCAGGTAGGCAACCGCATTGTCCAGTATGAAAAAAATCACAGACGCACAGCGCATTGATATCGAGGATGCCTCCACTGCGGGGCTGCTCGGGCATTTGCCACCAGCCATCGGTTGGGTGGTGATGGCACGGCTGGCGCGGCGGGGCTAGGAAGTAGGGTGGGCAAGAAAATAAAAGGCTGACCAAAAAGCTGACCAAACGCCCTCTAAAAGCCCAAAAAAAATGACCTGCCGAGGCAGGTCATTTTTGCTAAGTCATTGATTTGACTCGAATCCGGTGGTGGAGGCGGCGGGAATCGAACCCGCGTCCGGAAGCCCTCTACGAAGAGTTCTACATACTTAGTCGTGTCATTTGGATTTAATCACTGACACGCCGACGGACAGGCTTGGCAGTAACGAGTTACCTTGCGTTTAACACCGGGTCAAGTAACCCGACCCGATGCGAGCTGGTGTGAAATGACTCTACCGGGGTTGCCCCCACAGCCCACCAGCGAGCTGCTGTAGAGTCTAGCGGCGATTAAGCTGCTAGAGCGTAAGTTTCGTCGTTTGCGACTAAATAAATTCAGTGTTTTACGGGATGACTGAAATCCCGGTATGCCCTCATCCGCTTTGCAACCCCCGTCGAAACCAGGTCGCCCCCAGATGATTGTTACATTATAGCGCAGACGGGGGTTTCAAGGCCAGCCCCCGGCTAAATTAATGCCCTTCGCCGGCCTTGATGATCTTCAGGGTATTGGTGCTGCCCATCAGGCCCACGCTGTCGCCCACGGTGGCCACCAGCACGTCGCCATGGTTGACGCGGCCGCGTTCCAGCAGCTTGCGCTCGGCGGCCAGCAGCAGCTTTTTCTGGTCGCTGGCCATCGGCAACAGGATGGGGTACACGTCGCGGTACAGTGCCAGCCGGCGGTAGGTGCTGATTTCCGGGGTCAGTGCGTAGATCGGCACGCCGCAATTCACGCGGCTCATCCACAGCGCGGTGGAGCCGGTCTGCGTCAGCGCCACCAGCGCCTTTACCTGCAGGTGGTTGGCGGTGAACAGCGCCGCCATGGCGATGGACTGGTCGACGCGGGTGAACTCGCGGTTGAGGAAGGCGCGCTCCAGCTGGTAGTCGGACGAGGTTTCCGCCTCCAGGCACACGCGGGCCATCGCTTCCACGGTTTCCACCGGGTACTGGCCGGCGGCGGTTTCGGCCGACAGCATCACCGCGTCGGTGCCATCCAGCACCGCGTTGGCCACGTCGGATACCTCGGCGCGGGTCGGCACCGGGCTGCTGATCATCGATTCCATCATCTGGGTGGCGGTGATGGTGAGCTTGTTACGCTCGCGCGCCAGCCGGATCATGCGTTTCTGCAGCGCCGGCACTGCGGCGTCGCCCACTTCCACCGCCAGGTCGCCACGCGCCACCATGATGCCGTCGGACGATTCGATCAGGTCTTCCAGATTGGCAATGGCCTCGCAGCGCTCCACCTTGGCGATGATGCGCGCCTGGCAGCCGGCGGCATGCACCAGGGTACGCGCCATGTACAGGTCGGCGCTGCTCTTGGGGAAAGACACCGCCAGATAGTCGGCTTCCAGCAGGGCCGCCACCTTGATGTCATCGATGTCCTTGGCGGTGAGTGCCGGCGCCGACAGACCGCCACCTTGCTGATTGATGCCCTTGTTATTGGACAGCACGCCGCCCACTTTCACCCGGGTGTGGATCTCGTTGCCGTCCACCTTTTCCACCACCAGCACGATGCGGCCATCGTCCAGCAGCAGCACGGCGCCGGCGTCCACATCCTGCGGCAGTTCCTTGTAGTCCAGGCCGACGCGGGTATCGTCGCCCAGCTCGCAATCGGCATCCAGAATGAACGGCTGGCCGTTGCTGAGGGTGATCTTGTTGTTGGCAAAGCGGCCGACACGAATCTTTGGCCCCTGCAGATCCACCATGATGGCCACCGGCACGCCCAGCTTTTCCGCGGTGCCGCGTACCAGATTGGCACGGTCGATATGATCCTGTGCGCTGCCGTGCGAGAAATTCAGGCGTACCACGTTGACGCCGGCCTGGATCAGGCGCTCCAGCGTGGTTTCATCGCTGGAAGCCGGCCCCAGGGTGGCAACGATTTTTGTACGACGGGTCATGGTTGGGTCTCCGTTGGTTTTGTGTAGTTATGGTACAAAAACTGGCTGTAACTGGCAGCTTACATTAGTAGTTTTACTACTTTTTATGGCATTGGCGCGTACAAGCTGCGACAAAAACTGCACTTTGGGCGCAATGACGCCCAACTGGCGCTGTGCTACAGTGCCGTAACAAATCAAGAAACGGGCGATCACTGGTCGCCCGTTATTCATTGCCAATAAATTTTGGCATGAAATACCCGAACGTCTGCAAACAGGAGCATTTTCTCGTGGTTAACATCGCCGCATTCGAGCCCAAGGTGGTTTGGGAACACTTCCAGACGCTGTGTGACATTCCACGCCCGTCCAAGCACGAGCAGGCGCTGCGCGACTACCTGCAGGGCTGGGCCGAGCTGCGTGGCCTGGAAACCGTGATCGATGCCGTGGGCAATCTGGTGATCCGCATGCCGGCCACGCCGGGCATGGCCGATCGCGTGGGCGTGGTGCTGCAGGGCCACCTGGACATGGTGTGCCAGGCCAACAGCGGCACCGTGCACGATTTCTTCAACGACCCGATCCGCCCGGTGCTGCAGGACGGCTGGCTGGTGGCGGAAAACACCACCCTCGGCGCCGACAACGGCATCGGCGTGGCACTGGGCTTGGCTGTACTGAGTGCCGACGACATGCCGCACGGCCCGCTGGAAGTGCTGCTGACGCTGGACGAAGAGGCCGGCATGGGCGGCGCGTTGGGGCTGGAAGCCGGCCTGCTGCAAGGCAAGATGCTGATCAATATCGATACCGAGGAATGGGGCGAGTTCTACATGGGCTGCGCCGGCGGCATTGATGTGAACGTGCGCCGCGACTACGCCGCCGAGCCGCTGCCGGCCGGCTACGAGGTACGTCAGCTGGCGGTGTCCGGCCTGTGCGGCGGCCATTCCGGCGCCGACATCCACCTCGGCCGCGGCAATGCCAACAAGGTGCTGATCCGCCTGCTGCAGGAGTTGGCCGCTGGCACCGACCTGCGCGTGGCAGCGTTCAACGGCGGCACCGCGCGCAATGCGCTGGCGCGCGAAGCCTTCGCCGTGGTGGCGTATCCGGCGGCGGATGCGGCCAACGTGGCGGCGCAACTGGACGCCTACCAGGCGCTGATGCGCTTCGAACTGGCCGGCGTGGACGAGGGCATCACCCTGGCGGCCAAGCCGGCCGAGGCCGGCAGCGTGATGGCGCGCGAGGCGCAGCAGGCGGTATTCGCCGCGCTGCAGGCGGCGCCGCATGGCGTGAAGCGCATGAGCCAGCGCGTGCACGGCGTGGTGGAAACCTCCAACAACCTGGGCGTGATCAGCATTGCCGATGGCAAGGTGTACGCCAACCTGATGGTGCGCTCGCTGCTGGACAGCGGCTTCCGCACCCTGGCCGCGGAAATCGGTGCGCTGTTCGGCCTGGCCGGCTTCGCGGTGGAAACCGAAGGCGGCTACCCCGGCTGGGCACCGAACCCGGCCTCGCCGCTGCTGGCGCTGTTCCAGCGCGTGTACCGCGAGCAGTTTGGCGCCGACTCCGGCGTGCAGGTGATCCACGCCGGCCTGGAGTGCGGCATCATCGGCGCCAAATACCCGGACATGGACATGATGTCGTTCGGCCCCAATATCCGTGGCGCGCACGCGCCGGGCGAGCGGGTGGAAGTGGCCTCGGTCGGCAAGGCCTGGCAACTGCTGCAGGCGGTGCTGGCCGCGGTGCCGGCGCGCGGCTGAGCTTAACCCGCTGCCAACGGCCCGTCGCTTGCGGCGGGCCTTTTTATTGGCGGCGCGGTAGGCAGCGTCACAGAGAGGCAAGTGCGCCGGCGGCCGATTGCCGTGGGCCGGTGTGCGCTACGCCGTAACCGCCCGCTGGCGCGCTCAGCGCAGATCCTGCAACGCCACCTCGTAGCGCAGCTTGGCCGCATCGTAGGTCACGCTGTAGCTGGCCGGGTAGACGCCGGCCTTGCCGTAGCTGGCGGGGCGCGCTACCGCGGCGGAGAACGACGGCTTGGACTGCAGGAAGGACAGCGCCACCATCGGCTCGACGAAAGTCTGCTGCTGGTTGTGGTAGCCGTAGATGAAGGTGGCGGTAAACGGCTGCTGCTGGAATTCCGGTGCCGCTGGGTTCACCGCGTGCACCCCCATCTGCGGCACGGCGGTGCCCGGCGGTACCACATAGCCGGCCGGCAGCAGCGCGGCCGGCGGCTGCTGACGCGGGTCGCCGGATTCGCCTTCGTTGCCGAATGCCACCTGCTGGCGCAGCGCCGGGCTTACCAGGTAGAAGTGGAAGTCGAAATGCGGCACATCGTACACCCCGGGCGGCGGGTGGCCGTGGCCTTCCCAGTTGATCACCACGTGGTCCACCACCGTCTGCGGCCCGCTGCTCGGCATCGCCAGCTGGTAGGCCGGTGCCATGTCCTTGTCGCCGGCGGGCAGCCCGGCCAGCGCGCTTTCGCTGAACACGATGCCGATCGACACCGGCTTGCCGTCGGCATCGGTACGCACCACGGTGTGCGCCTCGCCCTGGCCGAAGCGCACCGGTGCGCCCTCGTAACTGGCCGACAGGTCCTGCGCCCGGGCCGCGCCGGCGCCCAGCGCCAGGGTGACGGCCAGGGCCAGCGGCAGCTGGCCGCCTAGTGTTCGCATCGTCTTCATCGTGCTTGCCTCTTGCGGGTGAATGGGTGGCTGGCGGCCGCCCGGATGTGCTTGCATCTTAGTGAACCGTTGCGGCTTTACCAGCGCAGATATGCCGCTGTGGCCACGCCTCGCCGCCTGGCCCGCGCAGCTGCCTGATGGCCTTACCGAAGCGGGCCGTGCGCTACCGCTGGGACTGCGGCCAACGTTGGCCGCAGCTGCCTGTGGCCGGGCGGAGTTGCTACAATCGCGGCCGTTGTCTCCCCAGGCCTTTTCATGCGCATCCTTCACACCTCCGACTGGCACCTCGGCCAGCATTTCATGGGCAAGAGCCGGCAGGCAGAGCATCAGGCCTTCATCGACTGGCTGTTGCAGCAGGTGCGGCAGCACGCGGTGGACGCGGTGCTGATCGCCGGCGACATCTTCGATACCGGCGCGCCGCCCAGCTACGCGCGCGAGCTGTACAACCGCCTGGTGGTGGCGCTGCACCAGGCCGGCACCGCGCTGCTGGTGCTGGGCGGCAACCATGATTCGGTGGCCACGCTGGGCGAAAGCCGGCCGCTGCTGTGCTGCCTTGGCACCACGGTCATCCCGGCGGTGGAGGCCGACCCCGAGCAGCAGCTGCTGCTGTTGCCGCAGCGCGACGGCACGCCCGGCGCCATCGTCTGCGCGATACCGTTCATCCGCCCGCGCGACGTGCTGCAAAGCCAGGCCGGGCAGAGCGCCGAGGAAAAGCAGCAGTCGCTGCAACAGGCCATCCACCAGCACTACCAGGCGCTGTACCAGCGCGCCTGCGCCAAGCGCGAGGCGCTGCGCATGCCGCTGCCCATCATCGCCACCGGCCACCTCACCACCGTCGGCGCCAGCGCCAGCGAATCGGTGCGCGAGATCTACGTCGGCGCGCTGGAAGCGTTCCCCACCAGCGCCTTCCCGCCGGCCGACTACATCGCGCTGGGCCACATCCACCGCCCGCAGCTGGTGGGCGGGCTGGAGCACATCCGCTACTGCGGCTCGCCGATCCCGCTGAGCTTCGACGAGGCCGGGCAGCAGAAACAGGTGCTGTTGGTGGATGTCGACGCCATCGGCCTGCTGGGGGTGACGCCGCTGCCGGTGCCGCGCTTCCAGCAGCTGCAGACGGTGAAGGGCGATCTGAAGGCACTGGAAAACCAGATCCAGGACGCCGCCACGCTGGGCAGCGCCGCGCAGCCGGTGTGGCTGGAGGTGCTGGTGCAGGGCGACGACTACCTGTCCGACCTGCAGGCGCGCATCCAGGCGCTGGTTGCCGAGCTGCCGGTGGAAGTGCTGCGCATCCGCCGCGAGCGCGGCACGGCAGTGGCCGGCCTGCAGGCGGTGGCGCGCGAGACGCTGGACGAGCTGACGCCGTTCGAGGTGTTCGACAAGCGCTTGCAGCAGGAGGCGCTGGACGAAACGTTGGCCGCACAGCTGCAGGCGCGCTACCGCGACATCGTCGCCAGCCTGCAGGAGGGCGAGGCATGAAGATCCTGACCCTGCGCCTGAAGAATCTCAACTCGCTGCAAGGCGAGTGGCAGATCGACTTCACCCAACCGCCGTTCCAGGGCAACGGCCTGTTCGCCATCACCGGCCCCACCGGCGCCGGCAAATCCACGCTGCTGGACGCCATCTGCCTGGCGCTGTACCACGAAACGCCGCGGCTGAAGACCATCTCCGCCAGCAGCAACGAGATCATGAGCCGCCACACCGCCGACTGCCTGGCCGAGGTGGAATTCGAGGTGAAAGGCCAGCTGTACCGCGCGTTCTGGAGCCAGCGCCGCGCGCGCGACAAGGCCGACGGCCAGCTGCAGGCGCCGCGGGTGGAGCTGGCCGACGGCGCCGGCAACATCCTCTCCACCCAGATCAACGACAAGCTCAAGCGCATCGAGGCGATTACCGGGCTGAATTTCGCGCGCTTTACCAAATCGATGCTGCTGGCGCAGGGCGGTTTTGCCGTCTTCCTCAATGCCAGCGCCAACGAGCGCGCCGAGCTGCTGGAAGAGCTGACCGGCAGCGACATCTACGGCCAGATTTCGCAGCGCGTGTTCGAGCAGGCGCGCGACGCCCGTCAGGCGCTGGAACAGTTGCAGGCGCGCGCCGCCGGCGTGGAGCTGCTGCCGGCCGAGCAGCGGCAGGACATGCAGCAGCAGCTGGCGGCGTTCGAGCAGCAGTTGGCCGCCCAGCAGGCGGAGCGGGCACAGGCGCAGCAGCTGCGGCAGTGGCGCCACGAGCTGACTCAGGCCGAGCACGCCGAACAGGCGGCCGCCGCAGCCGAGCAGGCGGCGCAGCAGGCCAGCGAGCAGGCGCGGCCAAGCTTGCAGCGCCTGCAGCACAGCGCGCCAGCCGAGGCGCTGCGCCCGTTGCAGCAGGCCTGGCAGGACGCCGCCGCGCGCCAGCAGCAAATCCAGCAGGCTGGCGACAGGCTGCAGCTGCAGCTGGTCGACAGCCGGCAGCGCTCGGTTGCCGCCCACTGGCAGGCCACGGCCATTGCCGCCGCGCTGGCCAGTACGGCCCGGCAGCAGTGCCAGACGCTGCAGGACGCGCTGCAGACCCGGCAGGCGTGGCTGTCGCAACACGCCCATTTTGCCGTGCTGGGCGAGCGCCTCAGCGGCTGGCACAGCGAGCACAGGCAGCTGCAGCACGCGCAGCAGACACGGCAGCAGCTGCAAAACCAGCTGCAGGCGCAGCAGGACGGGCTGGCCGCGACCGGGCGCCGCCTTGGCGAGCTGGATAAGGCGCTGCAGCACGCCAGCGTAGAGCACCAGCAAAGCCGGCACGCCGCGCAAGTGGCCGAACACGCGGCGGCCGAGCTGTTGCAAGGCCAGACTCTGGCCAGCCTGCGCGAGAGCTGGCAGCACAGCCAGCAGCAGCTGCAGGCGTGGCGGCAGCTGGGCCAGCTTGCCAGCCAGCTGCGCGAGCACGCCGGACAAGGCACGCAATTGCAAGACGCGCTGGCCGCTGCCCGCCAGCAGCTGGCGGTGCAGCAAGTGCGGCGCGACGGCCTGCGGCAGGATTACCGCGTGCTGAAAGAGCAGGTGGACGACAAGCGCAGGCTGTTGCTGCTGGAACAGCGCATCCAGAGCCTGGAGGCGCACCGCGCCGCGCTGCAGCCGGGCGAGGCCTGCCCGCTGTGCGGCGCGCTGGAGCATCCCGGCATTGACGCCTATCAGGCGCTGACCGTCTCCGACACCGCCCGCGCGCTGCAGGAAAAGGAAGCCGCGCTACAGCTGCTGGAGGAGCAGGGCCGCGCCGTCAACGGCGAGCTGGTCAAGCTGGAAGAGCGCCTTGACCAGCTGCAGGGCGCACTGGACACCGTGGCCGACAGGCAGCGGCAAGCGCAAGCCGCCTGGCAGGCGCAGGCCGCGCCGCTGGGGCTGGATGCCGGCGACTGGGCGCAGCAAGCGCAATGGCAGCAAGGGCTGCTCGGCGCCGAGCAGCAGGACGCGGCGCTTAACGACACGCTGCAGCAGGCGGAGCTGGCGCAGCAGCGGCTGGCCGCCGCCCGGCAGCACGAGGCGCAGCAGGCCGCACAGCTGCAGCAAGCCGAGCAGCAGCACCAGCTGCTGCAACAGGAAACAGCGCATGCGGAACAAGGCGTGGCCGAGCTGCAGCGCCAGCTGGACGCCGCCGGAGACGGGCTGCGCCAGAGCGGCGCAACGTTGGCCGCAGCCATCGCTGCCGCCGGTTTCAGCGCCGACGGCGACATGGCGGACTGGCTCGCCGCCCGCCAGCTCGACTGGCAACACTGGCAGCACACCCAGCAGGCGCAACAGCAGCAACAGGGCGAACTGCTGCAACAGCAGGCACGCAGCGAGCAGGCGGCCACGCTGGCGCAAACCTGGCAAGCGCGCTGGGAGCGGCTGTCCGCCGCCGCGCCGGCGGACAGCGCTGCGCTAGCCGGCGACGAGCAGGCGCTGGCGCACTACGCGGCGCAAGCGGAGCAACTGGCGGCGCAGATTGCCAGCCTGCAGGGGCAGCAGGCACAGCTGGCGGCCGATCTGCAGGCACAGCAACAGCAACACGCTGCCGCCGAGCAGGCATGGTTGGCCGCATTGGCGGCCAGCCCGTTTGCCGATCTGGCCGCCTTCCTGCAGGCACTGTTGCCGGCGGAAGAACGCCAGCAGCTGCAGGCGCAGCAGCAGCAACTGGAGCAGGCGCTGCAACGCAGCCAGGCGGTGCGACAGAGCGCGGCGGCGGCGCGGCTGGCCTTGCAGCAGCAGGCGCTCAGCCCGCTGCCGCTGGCCGAGCTGGATGCCGCGCTGGCGGTGCTGGAGGCGCAGCGTCTCGCGTTGTCCAGCCAGCACGGCGCGCTGCAGGCGCTGCTGCACGACGACGCGCAGCGCCGCGACAAGCAGCAGGCGCTGTGGCAGCAGATCGAGCAGCACAGCGCCGAGGTCGATATCTGGCAGCGGCTCAACAGCCTGATCGGCTCGAAAGAGGGCGACAAATTCCGCAAGTTTGCGCAGGGGCTGACGCTGGAGCACCTGATGCACCTGGCCAACCGCCAGCTGGCGCGCCTGCATGGCCGCTACCTGCTGCAGCGCAAGGCCGGCGGCGAGCTGGAGCTGGAAATCGTCGATACCTGGCAGGGCGACGTGGCGCGTGACACCCGCACTCTGTCCGGCGGCGAGAGCTTCCTGGTGAGCCTGGCGCTGGCGCTGGCCCTGTCCGACCTGGTGAGCCACAAGACCTCCATCGACTCGCTGTTCCTCGACGAAGGCTTCGGCACCCTGGATGGCGACACGCTGGAAGTGGCGCTGGACGCGCTGGACGCCATCAACTCGACCGGTAAATCTATCGGCGTCATCAGCCACGTGGCGGGCATGCAGGAGCGCATCGCGGTGCAGATCGTGCTGAAGAAGGGCGGCGGTCTGGGGCAATCCAGCTTGCAGGTGGTGGGCTAGGGCGTGCCGCTCAGGCTGCCGCGCGCAGCCGGTGCCGGTGGGGTCGCAATGGTTCAGTTGCCGGTGGGTCTGCCGCTGGCCGGCGGCGGCTGGTACCACCAGGCCGAGCTGGCCGGCAGCAGGGTAGCCGCGTCGAGCAGGGGGTTGCTGAGGCGGATGATGCGGCGTTCCGACAGCCTGGCGCGCTGCAGCAGCGGGTCGAAGTGGGCATGGAACAGCTGGTCGAAGCTGCCGTCCGCCTTGGCGCGCAGCAGGCCCTGGTGGAGGTGGCGGGCTAGGTAGGGCTTGCCGGGGGAGACAAAAAAATACTCGGCGGCCGGGTAGTGCAGCACGATGTGCGGCTCGACGGTCAGCTCGAGTTTCGGCCGGGCGTCCACCTCGCTCCAGGCCTCGGTCACGCCGCGGGGGAAGTAGTCAAAGCGCTTGCTCGCCAGCATGTTGAAGAGCGAAGCGTATTGCCCGGAAGTCAGCACCGGCAGGCCGTTTTCCCGCAGCACGTCGCTGTCCGGCCAGTCGTGCTCCTGGCCGGCGGTGAAGTAGCGCAGATCCTGCACGGTGCGCACGCCGGCGAACTGTGCGGCCCGGTCGCGCCGCACGATGGCAATCCGCCACCCCAGCAGGCCCTTGTCCAGCGGCAGGCGCACCGGCAGCAGCAGGCTTTCGCGTTCGCGGGTGGTCATGGTCCACAGCACGTCGATATCGCCGCCCGGTGCCATGGCACGTGCAATCGAGCGCCCCTGCAGCATCTCCGGCAGCACGGCGGCCAGCGTATAGGTCTGGCCGCTCTTGTCCAGCGCCAGTTGCAGCACGGCTCGGAAGAAGGTCTTGTTCGGGTCCGGGTAATCGGGAAAGCGCACCGTTTCCGCGGCCCGGAGCGTGCTTACGCTGCAGAGCAAGGCGAGCAGAATGCAGGGTGCAAACTTGCGCATGGCGGGGCGTCTCGTCAGGCTTCTGCTTCATCATAGGCAGCAGTAGCCATACTGCGAGACCGGGTATTCAGCCCGCCGGTTTGCTTTGCTCGGCGCGGTTGCGGCGCAGCAGCCGGCTGTGGTCGATGACATCGGCGGCGCGGGCGCGCAGTTGGCCGCAGCCGCCGTCGATGTCCTGGCCGGCGGAATCGCGGATCTTGGTCAGCACGCCGTTATCGTGCAGGTAGCGCTTGATCTGCTGGATGCGCTCGGCGGACGGGCGCTGGTAGCCGTCGCCCTCCACGCTGTTGTACGGGATGAGGTTGAGCACGCCGTACTTGCCGCGCAGCAGCTGCACCGCGGCGTCCATTTCCTGCTGCGTGTCGTTGATGCCGGCCAGCAGCGTCCACTGGTACTGGATCGGGTAGCCGACGCGGCGCGCGTAGTCCTCGCCCAAGGCCACCAGCTCGGCCGGCTGGTAGCGCGGCGCGCGCGGCAGCAGCTGGGCGCGCAGCTCGGCATTGCTGGTATGCAGCGACAGCGCCAGCGCCGGCTTCACCTGCAGCTGCGGCAGACGCTCGAATACCCGCGGGTCGCCCACGGTGGAAAACACCAGGTTCTTGTGGCCGATATTGCCGTCGGTACCCAGCAGCTGGATGGCGTCCAGCACATTGTCCAGATTGTGCGCCGGCTCGCCCATGCCCATGAACACCACCTTTTTCACCGGGCGGATGCGCCGCGCCAGCACCACCTGCGCGGCGATCTCGGCGCTGCCCAGCTGGCGCAGCAGCCCGCTCTTGCCGGTCATGCAGAAGGTGCACCCCACCGCACAGCCCACCTGGCTGGACACGCACAGCCCGTCGCGTGGCAGCAGCACGCTTTCCACCATCTGGCCGTCGTTCAGTGCCACCAGCAGCCGCAGCGAACCATCCGCCGCGTCGTGCTGCGAGTGGATGCGCGCCAGCGCGTCGATCTGCGCGGCCAGCGGCGGCAGGCCGTTGCGTACCGACAGCGGAAAATAATTGTCGCCCTGCTGGTGGCGGGTGCCGCTATCCAGCGGCAGACCTTTCAGCCATGCGCGGTTGATGCGGCCAACGTGGCAGGGGCGGGCGCCGATGGCGGCAAGGGCGTGGTGGAAATCCTGAATGCGCATAGTGATGGTGCCTACTGCGCGGGCGCGGCGCCGTCGCTGCGGCAGGCCAGCCCCTTGCCGGCAAAGCCGCCGTACAGCATCAGCTGCCCGGCCACCTTGCGCGACAGCGCGTAGGTGTCCGGCAGGCTGCGCTCGCCGGCATTCTTCGGCCATACCAGCTGGCGCTTCTCGTCCATGAAACCGTGGAAAGTCACGCTGCCGCGCTGCAGCTGCACCGACTGGCTCTGGCGGTTGTAGCTGAAGCGGCTGTGATCTGCGCACTGGAAACTGCCGCGTAGCGGCTCGTCTGGCTGGCAGGCGGCCAGCAGCAGTGGCAAGAGCAAGACAGCAAGGCGGGGCAAGGTGAACATCGGGCAAATCACGGCTGGCGGGGTGGGGCGCCACTATAGCACAGCGGGGGTGGGGCAGGTCTGCCAGGGCGGGGATGCGGCCAACCTTGCAAGGTTGGCCGCAAGGCGCAGCTGGCTGTGGGCCGGCAGGCGACTGCGGTGTACCAGGCAGGCCGGGCCATGCAGTATTTGCCGCACCCTTACTGTCTTGCTGCGCCGGCGCGGTGAACAGCGGGCAGCATGTGGCGCGATACCGGGCGGAAAACCGCATGTTTTGTGGGGGAAGTCGGGAGTTGGTTGTGGCGGTAACATAGCCATCCTGCCGCCGGCAGCCTGAAACATTGCGCCGGCAATTGTGTGTTATTTTAGCGGCCACACCGGTTTCCACACCGAAACCCGACCCTATTTGCAGCATGGCCATATTCGCATGGCTTAATTGCCCGGGCGAATTTCCCCTGGGTAGTGCATGGTTATTTCGCATTCGGAGATATTCATTAATGCAGAAGATTATCGACGGTTTTTTGAAGTTTCAAAAAGAGGTTTACCCGACCAGAACGGATTTATTCAAAAAGCTGGCTGGGCAGCAAAATCCAAACGTGCTGTTTGTTACCTGTTCCGATAGCCGGGTGGTGCCGGAACTGCTAACCCAGCAAGAGCCGGGCGACCTGTTTGTGATCCGCAATGCCGGCAATATCGTGCCGCCTTACGGCCCGGAACCGGGCGGCGTATCGGCCACGGTGGAATATGCAGTGTCGGTACTCAAGATCACCGATATCGTGATCTGCGGCCACTCCAACTGCGGCGCCATGGCCGCCATTTCCAGCTGCCAGTGCCTGGACCACCTGCCGGCAGTATCCCACTGGCTGCGCTATGCCGATGCCGCCAAGGTGATTGTTTCCTCGCGTGAATATGCCGATCAACAGGAAAAGGCCGATGCGCTGGTGCGCGAAAACGTGGTGGCACAGCTGGCGAATATCCGCACCCATCCGGCGGTGGCGCTGGCCATTTCACAGGGCCGACTGAACCTGCATGGCTGGGTGTACAACATCGAAAACGGCGCCATCGAGGCGCTGGATGGTAACAGCATGCAGTTTGTGCCGTTGGAGAGTAATCAGCTGGTGAATGCGACCTGATTGCTTGATGTGGTTTGTAAATGTAAAAGGCCCTGCGATGCAGGGCCTTTTTTCAATTGCAGTAGATTTATGGTAGTTAAACCTCGGCGTAACGGTGGCTATGAGGCGGCACGGTGTCAGCATCCAAATCCGTAGACCAGATAAGTCGCAGGCGCATCCGGGAACCCATCAACGTTGGCCGCAAGGCAAAACGTGAGCGGAGGAGGGGGCAGCAGCACGCAGTTAGTATCCAGAGTAAATTTCCAGGTGCGCTTAAGCCTATCCGGACTGCGAATAAAGAAAAAACCCGGAGCGATGTCCGGGCTACTTGCTATCTTTTTATTCTGGCGGAGTTGTGTCTTCTAGCGCATCAAATTGATTTACATCACCATTTTTCGAGGCATGCAGGATGTAATAAGCCTTTGGTGTTAGGGTGTATATTCTTTTTTTCTTGTGTTCTTCGTCATTTCGTTCTTCAACTAATTTTAAGTCTTTTAGCGTGTTGATGACGTTGCTATAGGATCCTTGGGGAATATTAAATAATTCGTAATCGCCCGATTTAAATGTTCCATCCATGGTCGGGGTGGATGCAATATTTAGTATGCGCCAACAGTTCTTCGTTATTCGTTTTCCAATTGCTTTTAGTGCTTCATTTGTTTGTAGTATTATCCATTCCTTGTATTTTTGTGATTTGTCAATTGCTGATTTTGGGAGGGGCTCGCCTGCAATTGATTTTAGATCAATGTACTGACAAAAATTTTCCGCCTCACCAAGGAGGTCCCTGGTATTAACCTTTATAAGGTTTGCTAAATCAATAAATTCAGTTTCGTTTATCGGGATGTAGGAGGATGGTTTTGCAAATTTTTCTGTTCGGGTTTCGTAGATTTTCGCTGCATTGGCGATGTTGATGCTCGGTACTTCAATGGTGTTGTCAATAAAGGCTTTGAGCCATGCGGTATTGAGTTTAAGCACACTATTGTTTGCACCACAAAGAACAAATTTCAAGCCCTTTTGATTTAGTAGGGTGTCTCTTTTTTTCTCAAAAAACTCAATAAGCTTCTCTGCTTCATCCATTAGTTCAAAATTATCAATGACACAAATAATGAAGCTGTTTCTTTGTGGGAATAATGTATCCAGCCATGATTTGATTGTGCCAATGAATGCAGTCTTGCCGTGGGCGGGGTGGGTGTTTAAGGACTTGCTTTTGTCGAATCCACCGATGGCTGCAATTGAAAGTCCACCGTCTTTAAATGTTGGGTCATTGATGCAATGTCGATATTCTTCGTAATAAGGCAGAACCGCCCATGAAAAGTCAGAATTTCCATCTTTGATGGAGTAGATTTTTTTTGCAATAGCAAGAAAAATAGAAAATTCGAAATCTTCGTCAGTGTGGGATTTTTCGTATTTTATATTTTCAAAACAGGAGTAAATGTGGCGATTGCTCGTCTTGTTATTTCTTGCTTTATTTGCAAGCTCCTCCAAAATAAAGGCGGCAACGTTTGCAAGGCTAGTCTTTCCAACACCAACTCCACCATTGAGGGAAGATATTTTCCCCCATGTTGAAAATGAAGGGATCACTTGTTTTTGAAGTAGTTCATCGCGACCGACAAGAAGATCCAGTCCCTCTTGGTCTGCATTGAGTGAGAAGTGTGCGAAAGGACTCTTTTCATACTTCCATTTTGTCCACTTATCTTGGGGGAGAGAAAATATATCAATACTGGCCATTAACGTCTCCAAAAAAAAGCACACTCCAGAGTGTGCCTTTTGCATATCTAAATGTCAATATAATGATGTCAGAGTAGCCAAAGCTTGAAAATAACGTTCCTTAAAACTCAATGACTTATGCGGGTTTAGTTGTGAAAAGTTTGATCAGTAATACAGGCAAAGATTGAAATTTCTGGTTGTTACAGCCAAAGGTTGAAATGATCTGGGGGAGGGGCTGTCCGCATACATGAGGAGTACTGTATTTGGGTGGTGCTCGAGTTGTTTTCGCTGCAGGTTATGTGCGGATTGATGCAGTTACGTATCGGCAGAGAGTGGGAGCTGTAGAGAGGGGGCGATGCCAGTCAAAATCGGAGGTGCTAGCGTTGTTTGCTGGCGATGCTGCGGATTGATCACCGTGCCGCTTGAAGTTGACCAAGGCACTGCCGTTTGCTTACCTACTTTGTTGCAGACACGTACGCCCTATGCAGTATGTGGCGGGGGGCTCGATTGACAGGCAAAAAAACTATCAAAGGGTCAACGGCAGGCAACAAAGTAAACCTGAATTCCCCTTCTCCCCAAAGGCAATAGCTCAGCCGAAGTGATCGTTAGGCCGATTGCACGGGGACAACTGCTACTGATCTACTGCCAGTAGATAGCAAATGCATTAAATTTCGTGGATCACAGATCAAAATCTTGCCATTCACAACTTGGGTTTAGCAATCTGGATCTCACTGAAGCGGACTCGAAAACGAGCGAAAATTAAACTTGTCGCTCAATTTTCCTTTGACATGATGGTGCATCAGCCGCATACGTCATGAACCTAGCGCGACAGTTAAGACTCTATGGCATCCGTTCGGTAATCGCCTGATGCTGCGACGGACAAGTCTATTTTCAGGAAATCGAGCAGAAGATCAGGAAGAGGTGGCACATCCGTGTCGCCCGCCGACACCTCGTCGGTCGTCCCAGCCGATTCGGCATCCAGCACCTTCCGCGTCGAGCCTTCGTCGTCGAGTTCTTCTTCGTCGGGCACGTCACTGGGAAATTCGAGCCGGCCCATTAGGACTTCGAACTTTTGCGCCCGTGCGTGTAGCACTTCGTACTGAAATTTTTCATAGGCATGCGCGAGAAAGGGAATGCCGACATAAATCTGCAAGTTCTGGCTCTCGGCAAGAGAGCCAACCCGGTCGACTCGACCTATCCGCTGCTCGAGCTTCGCAGGATTCCATGGAAGGTCATGGTGGATCACGTCGGCGCAGTAGCGGTGTAGATCGATCCCTTCGGATCCGATCGCCGTACAAACGAGGATATCCGGTACCAAAGGGCTATTGAACGCGGCGCAGCGATTGACTCGGGTGTCACCATTCACGCCGCCACTCAGTTCGGCTACCAGCCAGCTTTCGGTCAGGAACACACCCTTCCACAGACTCTGACGCTTCGAACTCTGAACGGCCTTGCGGTTGAGACTGCCTTCGGCCTCTAGGAGTGCCGTCAGGTATTCGCCGACGCGGTCCCAGGGCGTCGAGAGGTTCGCACCAAGACTAGTTTCGGAGGCAATTGTCATCGTTCGCAAGGCAGCAACAACGCCGCCCTCGCGCCGCCGGAGTCGCGGCACCAGATCCGGCCGTAGAAGAACCTTCTGGAAACCCTGTGGAATCTGGAGCATCAAGAGTTCCGCCGAATCGTCGCCGAGCCGCGCAAACTCTTGGCCCATCAGTTCCCAGAGCCTAACGTGGAACACGCCGTCGTCAGCTGGGTCGTGCCAGATGTTCGCCGGGGCAGACGAACCGCCGCCATCGCCATGACCGAGAACCGCCAGTAGCACGGTTTCGACTGAGTCCATGCCAATGTCTTCATGGGCATCATCGTCGACCTCGATGAGATCGGCGGCCTCGCCTCCCTTGATCCGCAGGTAGATCTTCAGTGCCGACGTGTTCCCAGAGAACTTGCCGGTCTCGGCGCCGTCGAGCAGCTTAGCCATTCTGGCGGCGATATTGGCTAGCTTTCGATCGCCGATGACATCGAGCAGACGCCGAAGAAGGACGAGGTCCACGAGCTTGGCCATCGACCTCGGACTCAGCCTGGTACCGAGCTGCTGCTGAATGTTGCGAACGCTCGCCGCCAAGGCGGCAAGTTCGTCGCGTATCAGGCCTGGTATCCCGATGACGCTTTCAGGTGGCAAGTTGGCGAGTAGCGAACGAGCCCAGTAGAGGTCGACGAGCAGGTGTTCCTTCATCAGCACCTTGCGACTCCGAACGACGAATTCCTCGCCTCGCCTGGCGGCACTTGCATCATCCAGCACAGATACTAACGACCGGGCATCGCCGCCGCGAAGTAAGGCTTCGAGAATGCGCTGATTGAGCAGCTCGCCGATTTCGTCGAGGGTCGCGTAGCGTTCGCAGAAGATCAGGGTCTTGAGCCCTCGTCGCCAATTCTCGAAGGCTCGCGAAACCGTCGCCTCGACTTTAGGGTGCACACGATGCTGCATCGCCCGATTGAAAAATCCAAGATATGCACGGGTATCGTCCGAAAGGGCGCCGGACTGCTTCAAGTGGTCGTTGCTCTCACGGAAAGCCGCGTTGCTCGAAGTCAGTCCGAGCAGGACGTGAGCATTCTTCTCCTCTCCCGGGCCATCGAGGTCGGCACGCACCATCTGGTCGAGACGCATGGCGAGGAAATTCGCCACCGTATTGGCCGAATCGCCGTATCCGGGCACTTTGTAGAGCGTGCGTCGTTCATGTGCCGCATCGATGGGATCACGCCCGATCGTGCGGAACTCGCAACCGGCATGAAAATGGCGCTTGTCCCTCTGTTTTGTGTGCCGTACGATGAACTCGAAAAGCCGGGCACGCAATTCGACAATCGACGTCCGATAGCGTAGTGTGGCCTGCGCGAAATCGGCAAGTCCACCAGCGGCGGCGTGTGACAGTTCGTCTTGCAGGATGGTCGCGATGCTCTCCGCGGCGGTCTCTGCCGGAAAAGCGTCGGCTAGCCGCTTGGCCTGTTCCGGCATGAGCCGCTTCCAGGCCTGGAGAAAATCCCAACTGGCGGCAAGGCAGGAAGCGGCAGCCCCTCCGTCTCGCAACAGATCCGAAATCGCTGCGATCGAACGGTCGGCCTCGTCCATTTCGGAACAGTGTATGCTACCGCTGGCATATTGGAAAACTCGTTCCAGTTCTCCCTCGTGAATCTGAAAAGGGGTCGCCGACATGATCAGTTTCCGCTCAATGAAGGGCGCGAACTGATTCTGGAAGCGCTCAGCTCCGTTGCCGCCGTTCTTCCAGTTGTGGACTTCATCAACCACCGCAAGGCCGATTCCGGCCTCGGCCATCTTCAGGGCGACGGCCTCCATGCCAATCGTGCGCAAACACTTGATCGCCGCCTCTGCGTCGCTCGCTTCCCGCAGCAGACCAAGCAATTCTTCCTTTCTGTTATTCGCCGCCAGTGCTCGATCAACCGCCGATTTCATCCCCCACAGGTCGACATTTCTGTAGCTCATGAGACGCTCGAAATATTTCGCCCATCGCTCATGGGGGACATGAGGCAGCAGCGCGGTGTCCGACAGGAATTTCAGTGCAGCCTCGACGGTCTTGGCCCATCGCCCGGCCAGGGCTCGGGCGGTAATGAAGGTATTGAACAGCTGGGTACGCTCGTTATCGCGTCGCGACTGACGTCTCAGGGCACCCATTCCGAGCACGAAAACATTCGGTTCGAAAAGGTCCTGACGCGAACCGAACTCCTTGAGCAGGCGCTTTATCTCGCTGCCGCGCTCCGCGGATTCATCGAGTAGCCGGCGCAGGCGGTCATTCGAGCCGTTGCATTCGTCGAGGAACTCCTCGACAGCCTGCGGTGAAATCCGCGAGCAGAAATCCAAGTAATCCGGCTCAATTTCATTGAGGCCATTGGCCTCTTCCCACTGCCGATATCGTTTGCGTGATCGGCGCGTCCTGTCTGCCCATTTCTTAACAACATAGGCAAAACACCTGAGGCTCGATTCGGTCACGTAAGACTGCGGCTGATTGCCGTAGTCATGCAGATTGCCGACCAGGTCCCAGTAATCCGAAATCAGCAGTGGTCGCAGTTGCTTCCGCTGACCGCCGCCCGCGCCGATGTCGGCTTCGGTGGCGAAGGGGCGCAGGTAGTTCTTGTTGAACGACCGAATTTCCTGCTCCCACTTCGTCCGGAGAATGCTGTTGGGTGGCACGACCAGCATCACCCTGCGGTCGTTCGCGTCGGTCTGGAATACATGCTGCGCCATCGCAGCCAACGCGACATAAGTCTTGCCCATGCCGACCTCGTCGGCGAGCAGGACGGTCCGGAATCCCTTGCCGAAGCGCTCGTTGATCGCATCTGCCGTCTGCAACTGACGATCCCAATCGGCCTGGATTGACGGATCATGAGTCTCGGTTCGGAGAATCTCATCCAGCTTGCGTACTTTCATCTTCCTTCTCCTTCAAGCACGAAGGCGACATAATCCCCAAGCAGGCGGCCGTCCGGCCGTTCCTTTGCGGGCGCCGTCGTAGCGCCGGACAAGCCGCGCAATAAGGCGACAACAGGCCGTATCCAGGCCTCGAACAGCGCGGCCTCCGGTGGAGGCAGACCTTTAGCCAATCGTCTTGCCAACAGCAACAGCTCACCCAGCTTGAACGCCGAACTGTCCAGGCTGCCGGCCTGTCGTGTGACATCGGCAGGTACCTCGCGCAACAGGATGCGCGATAGCGCCGCTAACGGCTCTGCCACGTGCCCGCGAAGTTCGGCGATTCGCTGTTCTGCGGGCAGCGAATCGATTCTCCGCCGCCGCGCAGCAAACTCGCGCTCGACACGCGAAAACTGCGAGAGGTAGGCCTGCATCGCGATCACCGGGTTCTTCTCGCGCTCGACCGCGAAAAAACTACTGTCTGGAAGGTCTTCGCCCGACGCTTCACCGGGTACGAACTCGCCCGGCGTACCGACGCCTGCCGTACTACTCCCGGGATTCAGGTAGTAGGACATCCAGTCCCAGCTCGTCGGATGCACAAACGATTCGCGCTCGGCGACGAGCTCGCCGTGATACTGGAACGGCAGGTAATAGGCATGTTCGCGATACAAGCGATGCTTTAAGCATAGATTCCGCCCGCCGACGAGCAGCTGGCTAAATTCGCGTCTGGGCAGGTTCTGCGACAGGCTCTCCGAGCCATTTGTCCATCTTGGTTGCAGACGGACGCCCCCCCAGGAAATCTCATAGTCGTCGAGAGTTCCGGTATCCGCTCTATTGCCGGCCTCCACCAGTTCGAAGACGAAGCGAAAGTGCTCGGGCTCTGTCCCGGGTTGGAGCGAAACCATCTCGACGAAGCCGGGGAAGTAGCCGTCCTCTGAATAGCCCTCGTCATCGGCCAGCGGCGACGCAGCGACCGGGATCGTTTCCGGGAGCGTCGCGTAGTGGTCTTCCGGCCGCGCGCGGATCCCGTGGAGGATGCTTTCGCGCAACTTGTCGGCCGGTTCCACACGGCGAACCAAGCCGAGCTCGAAGTTTGCCCCCAGCCATGCCTTGGTGCTGAAATTGGCGCTGCCGAGATAGACCATGCAGCCCGATTTGCCCTCCAGGATGAGCAGTTTGGCGTGCAGCTTGCGGCGAATCTCGGCCCCATTGAGCGAATTTCCCTGCCCCCCCGAGTCGGTCGCCAGGCTCTTGCGTTCCTCTTCCGGAACGAGTTCGGGGACGAGAAACAACTCACCACGATTGACACCACCAAAGTGCCGCCTGGACAAGTCCCTGGCCGCCAGCTCCGAGGTCACTAAGCTTAGTCGCTCGATCGACGGAAAGCGCGACTTGAGCGCCGCGGCGAATCCGCCGTCGCCCGTCCCGGCTTGAAGGTCGAAGAACGGCGATACGGCCAGTGCGGCAAACGGCAGTTCACCGGGGAAGAACTCTGCCCAGCGCTGCACCAGCTGATCCAGCCCGGCCAGGCGTGAATCCGCACCAGCCTCGGCATACCCCGAAACCACCAGGTGTTCGACTGGCACAGTAGTTGGCACGGGCATCGCCAACAGCCGCTCGTCAAGCGCCTCGACGATCGTTAGCAGGGCGGAATGCGACGACTCGCGCACCCTTGCCAGACAGAAGCGCCTCAAGAAGTCGGCCCACTCCCAAAGCAAACGTGGATCAGATTGCTGAATCTCATCCGACGCGCCGCCTCCCCAGCAGAAATAGTCAAAGACCTCGCGGTTCCTGAACAGGCCGGTGAAAGTGAGGTTGAACGAGCCAAGCACTAGGTGCACGCGCGTCGTGGTGACAATCAGGTAGGCCTTCGAATGGTGGCAAGACCAAGCCCCGGACTTCCACGGATGAAGTTCCAGAAATTGCGGAAGCTTCGGCGCTTCGGGCGTCTTCCGAGAGTCGTAGATCACCACCGGCCGGATGTCACATAGTACCTTCAGTTGTGCCTGCCGGAGTTCGAAGTCGGTTTCCAAGTCGTTGCCGCAGACCAGGTTCTGCAATTGCTGGTCGTCGAACTCGTAGGTCAGGACGAGGATATGCCTGATGGGATCCTCTTTGCGTCGGGAAAAAATCTCGGCAGTGATATCCCTGAAGCTACGGTAGCTCGGGGCGGTCATGGGCGCACCCCGTTGGCGTAGCGCCGCCAGGTTTCGGCCCGAAGGAAGTGCCAGTCACGCCGATAGCGCCAGCGCAGCCGATGCGGAAGATCGGACGGATTGGCCGAGATCGCAGCGATAAATCGGGCGAAATCATTAACGTCGACCTTGTCCCTTACCGCGACATGCTCGCCATCGATATAGGCCATCGCACCCTTACTCTTCTGATGGCTGGCGTGGTGCTCGAGAACCGCGGTTACTAGATAGCCTGCCGATTTCGCTGTTGCCATCGACTCGAACAGGGTGCCCGGCTGCACAGCACCCGGCAATGCCAGATAGGGTTCAGCCAGACGCTTTGCCAGTTCGAACAGCACTTCGGGGATCCCGACGTCAACCGGAAGATTGGGGCGTGTCTCGTCGAGGCGGAGAACGTATTCCCAGTCGAGAATCGCCTGAGCAACTGCTGCCAGCATCTCGAATCCGTCAGCTAGGCGCAACCGGTTCGTCAGTTCAGGCTCCCCCTGCCAATGCTCGATCGCCGTCGGGAAAAAGCTCGCCCGCTGCCTCGCACGTTCCACGTCGTCGGAGCCGTTACCGCCGGCATAAAGGCCGAGATCGCCTAGAGACAAGGGCGACTCCCATAGCTGGCGAGTATCGCGATGAGTGCGACAGTACTCCTCGATCAAGTCGAGCCACACCGCCTTTTCGCCTGCCGACGGCAGCCCGGCGATCGGGAAAAGTCCTACTGCACGGTCGAAACCGGGAATTTCAGTGGCCTGTTTTCCCGCATCCCATTGCCTGAGAAGATCATCGAAGTCGAGATTGCCGCGCCGGCGCCAGGCTTCGGCCAGTCTTTGGCCCACCGGCGTCAGATTCACGCCTTTTGCATCGAGCAGGCCCCAGAACATCGACGGACTCGAATAGTGACCGAGTGTGCCGTAATTTAATCGTTGGTAGAGTGGCAAGAATGACCGGGCGCCGGGTAGCGAGAGATCGCCCTCTTGGAGCAGCGGCTTGAACTTGGTCACATTGAGGATGGATACCGCGGCCGCAGCCACTTCGCCCTGCTGACCGCCTTTGCCGTCCCTGCCCGCTGGATCGGGCGGGCGTTCCCATACGTTGATCAGTCCCCAGAGAATCTCGAGGTCACGGAATCGCCGCGAAAAGTCGCGCTGGCCGGGCGCCACGCCCGCGCGCCGCAGATAGTCATAGGCGCAGCAGAGAAAGCCGTGATACGCAGGATGGTTCGAAAGTACCGTGAACTGCCGAAATAACTTGTCAGCAAGGGCCGAGGAAGGCTTGAGAAAGCCAAGCGGATCGACCGAACCCGGCACCTTTTCGAGCATGATGTATTGGGAAAATATCAAGCGGAACTCCCAATTGATTTGAACGCCCGTGTGAGAGAGAAGAACCCTATGAAATCCGCCCACATACGCCAGCAAAATGATGATATAGCAGCCATGCTAGCACAAGAGCATGGTCGGCTGCTTTGGCCGACGACCTGCCGCTGCTCCAGGTGGGAAGGCAGCAGGTCGGCCATTGCGGCCGTTGATGGTGGTAGTCCGGTGCGACAGCAATGCAGCAGTTAGCTGACGTTGCCGTGATCAGGCAGCCGAACGGCGGCTCTCTTGGGCGAACGCGTGCTAACGACCCAAAGCGGAATTGCCCACATGAAAAAACAGACGTTCGATATTTGAAATACCCGGCTGGCGCCATCAGGTTCAGTTTTTTATTTACTAGATATGTTGCTTACGAGGGAAACATCATCCACGGCAAAGCGTTCGATATAAGGGCGTCCGAAAAGCCACCTTCCCTCAAGTGCGCTGGCGGCTTGTGTAAGTAGCATGAATAACACAAGCAAATTTCCATCTTTCGACCCACACCAAACCCATTGTCGGCTGTCATGTTGCATGCGAGTTTTATCAGTTATGTATGTAATTGCAGACGTGTCCGCCTGCATAAACCCTCTCCCTAGAACAAAAATTCCGTCTATGCTTGGCCAGGCAGTGCGTTGGCAGTCGTTATGATTCGCAGGAAGATGCGGGAGAACTATTTGGTGACTGCCATGAGCTCTGTTCAACCAGTCGGCAATGGTCTCGTGTGATGCAGGGCCTTCATAGGCAATCACATAACTCAATATTCCTGGTTTTTCGTGACCGGTTTCAAAGCAAGTTTCGAAAGAGCGGTTTAATTTTTTGACAGCCTTTGCTGCACCAACTACTTGTTCGATTGCTGCTTCATTCAAAACTGATTTGACCTCAATTATGGCTACTACAGATTCAGCAAGAAATGCCGTAATGCCACCTCCGATAGTCAGTCTAGGGTATTCCTTTCGGTAAATGACAATATCAATTTGATTTCGTGGCTCTCTTGGCTTGGAGTCTGCATCAATTATTTCTCCTGAGCCAATACCCAGTTTTTCGCTGAGATGATTCTCAAGAAACTCCTTGATGAACACCTCGCGTGGCGTTCCTCGATGAAGATTGTGCCCAGTATTGCTTGCGACTTCAGAGATTGCCAAGATTGTTTTCTCGATAGCGGAGAAGTGACTTTGGAGCATGGATATTCCTATCGCCTAACGTGAAGTGGGCGGCATCTTTGCCATATAAGCTGGTGAATCATTTTTCCCAAGGGGATTGGATACACAAACGACTGGTTTGGGTAGCGCAACTCACGGACCGCTTCTGGCCGACAGTACGCATTGGCAATAGCTTCTCGAAAGCGGCCATTGCCCTTCCGGACTCCAGTGTGAATGACTGCTATCTGGTACAGCGCTCCATCGGCAGATCCCGGAGCAAAGTGGTCGCACAGATACGCCACTAATCGCACCGCAGAGCAGTAGCAACTAGCTGGGCGAACACCCAGCAGCTACTAAGCCTTGATGACTGGATATGGAGCAGCATCAGCACCAGCATTGCTTGCCCGAAATGGTCAGCTCTTGCCGGCATAGGTGGTCAGCTGCACCGGAATCTGCAAGTCCAATCAGGGGGCTAGTTCAGTAGCTACGACTGGCCAGGCCTCCTGAACGCACGTCACTTCATGCCCTGCATGAGTAAGCAGGGAAACTACCTCAGTAACATGGTAGCGGGAGCCCATCAAGCGGAAAGTATATCGCGAACGGGATTAAGTGTGCTGCGATATATTTAATTGCCCTGGCATGGTTTAGAATGGTGGCTATCATCGGAATTGTTCGAAAGTCAATATTTCCAACGATTCAATGGCGCTTAGAGAAAGCGTGGTTTTTCAAGTTGATATTTTCTCAATGATGCAGTATTTTTGACTTTTTATTTATCTTTATTATTTCGATAACTTCTTTTGGGAATAGTAAACCATGTTTTCCTTTTCCAAGTTGGATCGACTTTTCGGCGAGATAGCCATGGCGAGCTTCGTTGCGGATTGTTGCCACACTGAGCCCGGTTAATTTTGATAGCTGCATTGGGGTGACTACTCCAGAGAGTGTCTGTATCGCATTATTTAACTGTGCGTCGTGGCAGTACTGCCTTATTCCATCGCTCACAATATTGACAAGTCCCGTGTTTATTATGAGTCTCCTAAAAATTAGCCTAGATAAACCCGCTTGCTGCTGGGCTTTTTCTAATGGAATTAATCTTGGGTTTTCAATAAACCTGGCCATGTAATCCTGCAATTCTTTTTTGTGAAAATGATGTTTCCTCGGATATTCAATAGGAAAAGTGGCTTTAAGTAAACCGGCCTGGCATATCTTTGCTAATTGTTGTGGATTTATTTTTAGGAAGGCACAGGCTTGCGTAGAAGAGAGAATGCCTGGATCTGTACGAATTGACGATAAAATATGGCCACGTCCGCATCTGCTCTTATAATCTGTGCTTAGTACAATTTTTTGCAGGCCAATCTGTTCAGCTTCATCGCGTCGAAAGATATAAACGAGCCCGCCGTCGACAGTTGGGCCATGGACCGGTTTAAGGCCAGCAGACATCAGCTTATCAGCCAGATTTGTTGGATTGCAGTTAAATTTTTGAGCAATTTCGCGAATGAATACATATTTTGAGCGGAACGTTATTAAATCTGTAGGATCAATTCTTATTTTTTTCTTACCATCTCTATAAGAAGGCAATAGACCTGTTGCAACGACTTGGTAAATTGCATCTACATAAATACCAAGTGATTGAGCAACATTGTTGACGGTGAGAATGCCAGATGGTTTAGTGTCGATGGCTGGGGTTTTAATAATTAAGCTGGGTAGTCCGATACTTGCATTGAATGATTCGGCTCGAGTTGTCCCTAACAATAGGCTACGAAGAAGTATTAAATACTTTGATGAGTTTCCACTAAGTTTTTTAAAATTAATTATGCGGGTTAATTCTTTTGTGTGAGAGGTGTTTGTTAACGCAGATTGTAGCCTGGCTAGACTGGATGCGCTGATCATTTTGTTTTTATTGGGGTTCACTGTATTGGCGTGGCAGATGGGTTCAAGCACCCTTTTTTTCAGAAGGCCTCGAATAATATGCTTGGACACATTAAGTGTATGGGCAAGGACTTCAAGTGAAAGTGGCGTGTCCTCAGTGCATTTAAAGTCAGTTGCCTTCAATTTTGGTGGCGGTGATTTTGATTGCAGCCAGTTTGTTGCGATAGTTTTCAGTTCGTTATCAAACTGAATGTCAATATTTAGACCCATTAGTATAGGGCATGTCGAAAAGCGAGGGCCAAGGGCAGGGTAGCGTTTATATCGCTGCTCAATGATGGAGATCAGTGCTTTTTGGAAAGCACATGGCTCGTGCAGGTCATTTGGCGTGATTGTAGCGACTATTTCATGGAGTACTGGTAATTCTTTAACGGCCAGTGTCTTGGTGTCTAGGCGGTGTAGTCCATCGTTGATTGAAATTAATATTAGTGTTAACCATCGAAGAATCGCTGTTTTTTGCAAAGATGCGATGCGCTCAATTTGTGGCACCCTCTCCACCAATATTGTTTGAGCATCGCATAGACAGTAACCACAAGCGCAGAATTTCAACTTCGTGCTTCTCCAGTACACAGGCTGCTGACAGCCAGGACATCTTTCCATCAGTAAGATTTGATGATGAGGACACCAGGTTACAATCCGCCAATCCCATTGAGCGTCATGAAAGTTTTTTTCCTTCAAACAGAGTGGACACCATGCACGAGTCTTGTATCGCAAAATGTCTAGCGGCCATATCGCATTTGCAAATGTAAATCGTCGCGTGCGACCTATCCGAACATCGAGAGGCAATATCTTGCCACGGAATGCTTCAACTGGATGGCCAAGGCTTTGACTTAACGACTCCAATGAGTAAACGCTGAATTGAGGGATCAGCGATGGTTGGCCGACGTCTTGGCTTGATTGATTCAGTAGTGCTAGCACCTCTCGGACAGATCCTAGGCAGTTGGCCTCGGCTAGCCGAAGAAGATATCCAGCAAGGCTCTCATTTTCTGTAGGGGCAGGCCGAAAAAGCAGTGTGTATGGGTTTGTCAGTTGTAATGTATGGGGCAGTGCCATTATCGCGGCTCCTTAAGATTGGTTACCCAGTGCTCGATGGCCTTGTCAGTTTCCCGGAATGGGTTCGCCCTGAGTCGTCGATTTTTGGCTAACAATTTGTCATAGCTGCAGGCTAACTGCTCCCGCTCTATGCAGGCACAGTCCTGTAATAACGCCGAGCGAGAGGCATCACGCACTAGCGTGACAAATGCTCGGAAGTTACCACCAGTTGCCAGAAAAAACCTGGCTGGTATGCTTTCATCGGTAAACCCGCTTGATTTTTCAAATGGAAGAGATTTTTCGAAACACTCCAACAAGCGTTCAAAGTCTAATGGCCGATCAAGCCAGTTAAATGGAATAATTTCTCGACGGATAGGAAACCGGCCAGAAAGTTGGGGGCTATATTCCAAAACCGAACGGGCTGCTGGCATACCGACCAAAACGAAGGGAATTCTCGAATGATTGATCAGTGTTTTCAGCGCATCTGCAACGGTTTCGATGCGTTGGCGAGTGCCACGCTCTACCAGGTGCTGAAACTCGTCCAAGATGACGAGCAATGTCTGACAGCGTGCAAGTAGTTCTATTAAGCGTCGGCGTTTATATTCTATGGTCCCTTTCTCTGGAAAGGGAGCTCCCAATCCAGCGAGCAGGGCGGCTATCAGGCCTCCAATTGTCGCTGGTAGGGGTACTTCCGCTACTAAGATAGGAACTTCGACTCTATCACTTGTGGTTGATGGGGGTCTCGTCTTATAGAGGGCACTGATGAGGGTACTTTTCCCTACCCCAGTATCACCAGTGACCATCATGCATAACGGTTCTGCCATATCGGCGGACTCGGAAAGGCAGCGTTCCATATCGCGCAATATCGAATTAAACGCGGGGTAGTGAACACAGATTTCATTTATCAGACGCAGCTTTGCACGGATATCATCATAGCTTCGGCTCATCGCGGATCTCCTTTCAGGTCTAAGTGATCTATGAACCATTCGGCTGCCAGCGATTCATCCGACCATGAATCTGACTGCGGGGCGGGATTATCTTGGATTTGCGCGTTGGATTGACGAGGCTTCTTGCCGGGGGCCTTCGACCGTTTGCGCTGCTGAAGCGTCTTTTCTGCCTCTTGATGACGTTGGTGAACATCTCGTCGTAGTTTTGCTTTCTCCTGTCTCAGGGTATCTGCATCGGGCGACATGTCTTCAACGACATCGGTATCGCTGGTTTTACGTGACTTTTTGAACTCAAGCCAAGTTGTGCCGGGCTCAATACCGGTTGTAAGGCATTCCAACTTGATCAAAGCCTTGTTGATAGGGTCATAAATGTAAGCTTGGCCCACATTTTCTGGGTCTATCCGCAATATGATCTTCTGTTTGGCTGGCAATCTTTTCTGTAGATGGATCAGGTAGGGATGGTGGTATATCAAGCCTGAGGTGCTGATTCGGCCATTACTGATGGTTTTTTCGAAAGTGAGGCCGGTTTCAATTTCGAGACTGAGACTCGTAGGCATGGGCGGAATAGGGTGTTCGTTGATTAGCCGGTTCCAGCACTGAAGAGGTGTTTCACCTAATTCACTATGCCGGGTGTTGTGGTAATCTATGACAACCCAGCGAAAGACTAGCTCTCGCAGTTCATGCAGTGTCAGGCTCGCTAGTTTTTCAGAAGGATAATCGCCTCGCTCCACAATGTTGGACCATGTAGTGCCGGGTAATTGGTGAATCAACCTGCGATTTAATGTTCCAAGAAAACGCTCAACTCCAGCTTTATACCAAGGCTTTCCCGGAGGGCAATACTGCATGTCGGCGCGCATATCCTCGCAAAATTGTTTATGCGATTTGCCATGAAATTCAGGGCCATTGTCCATACAGATCAAGCGAAACTGCCCCGCTACTGGCCAGGTAAAATTTTTGCCATTTGGGAGACTGTCCAGAATGGATTGCTTGCTCGATACCGCTTGGCGAAGACACATCAATACCGCGATGGACGAGGGCGGCTCAAGGTCTATGTAGATACCACATACCATCCGCGTTCTTTTGTCGATGGCAACAGTACAGGTAGGTCTTTTGATAGGCTGCTTAGTAATGGGGTCGACAACTATGATATCTAAGCAGGTATGGTCGATTTCGACTCGTTCTAATGGAAACAGGGCTATTGGACCAGCCCGCCGTGTCCTGAAGTGGCGTCGAGCCATTTTTTCGCCAAATCGGCGCGCCATTACTATAAACGGGTCAAGTAGGCGGTTGATCAATTTACAGAAACCCGTGTAGCTGACTGGACGTAACCAGTCATTTTTAGGGCGCTGTTGATTGGCTTCAATGATGCGATCGGCAAATTCATCATGAGTCTGTCGTCGGCTGTGGCGCGAACGGGTTAAATAGAAACTATCAATGGTTTCGTAAAATAGCTCGATTACATCTTGGTGTACCTGTCCGTGACGTCGACCACAGTTCGCCGTTTTGGGGGCAAGCGACATTATGTCTTCTCCGCTACTCACGTACGCGTGGCACCATCGATAGGCAGAAGAGGCACTGGGAGGGTGGCTATCTTTGATCTGCTGACTCACGGCTTGTGTGATTGGAGTGACCTGATGGGGTCTCGAGAATGTTGTGGTTTGCTCCAGGATGGCCTGTACATAGCGTAGACGACGCTGTAGTTCTTGTCGGTGATGATTGGGTAGGGCTGCGGGAATGGGCGGTAGTCCATCCTCCCGGAAGAGAATGTCCTGCCCTTCTACGATTTTTAATGAGCCTTGCTGGCGATAGGTACCAATATCGACAAAACTGAGCTGTTTGATAGCTGAGGTTCGCTCGTTCAGTAGGCTGACAGCCTTGTCTGGCAATATATTCAGAACTCGGAATGGCTTTCCGAACAGAGTGACCGAAAATCCTTCTCTGAGTGGGATTTCCATCACAATTCTCCTCTTGAAAGGCGAACTTGTATGAAGGGCGTCACTTGACTCTGCTTGTCATAATCCAGCCATCCGTCCCATAGCAGCCGATAGAGCACGGCCAAGTTCGCTCCCTTATCTCCTAGGAGCGTGGCGATCAGCTCAATCCGGCTGGGCCCAACCTTGGTCAAGTACTCAAAGATCCGTTGCCTTTCTTTCTGAGTGACAAACACGCCGGCGTAGTGCTTCAGGAAGTTAAGGTTTTGCAGCAACGGGGCTTGGCAGATCGTCTCGTCATCGATCACCAGGTACTCGTAACCCTGTGTAGCCAGGCTGAACCGTATGCTGTTGGCTTCCGACTTGAACTCTTCCTGAATGGCGATTTCATGAGGTTTGACTTCATACATCGTCGGGAGGCGCATATTTTCATGCCAGCGAGCTTCGAAATCAGGGGTGTAGCGGTGCCATATGCCTTCATGGCAGTAATCGAAGGTTTGCGGCTGACTGTAGATATCTCGAATCGATGGGTTGGCTTCGAGATGAAGTAGCCAGTCTCGTTCTAATGTACTTTCCCATTGGATCTGTCCCTGCATTTTGTAGCTATAGGAACACCCGATTACTTTGGAGCTGTTGTGGTTGTGGATCTTGCGGACGGAGGGTATCAGCATGATTGCTCACCTCCCGTGCGGAGTGGCCGAAGATACGGCGGTGTTGAGCAGAGAACGGTGCCAAACAGGGCCAGCCTTGTGTTGGGGTAGAACACAGTTAATTGAGCAGGCTGCAGCAACTGACTTGTGACGGTATCAATTACGAGCAGATCCAACTGATTGATATCTACGGATACATGTGTTTGTGCCAATGGCATGCCATGGCTGGTGGGATGCGGCTGGGTGACAGGCTCGCCTCGTGACCGATTTAGGGCGGTTGCCTGATCTTGCGCAGTGGGACGACGGCCTGCAAAAGGGGGGGCAAAGGTCGCACTGTATTTGCGGTAGTGGAGCATGGCTTTTCCTCTGAATCAGTTCATTCAGCACTCGGGTGCCAAATTTAGATGCAGGGAATGAGTGGGGGCCGCCCCGGACAAATCGTCCTTGACTCCCCCCATGGGAAAAGCCAGAATGAAATTGACTGGACCTCAAACCTAGTCGACTTCATAAAGCCCCCTTGTTTTGACCGAACTTGGGGGCTTTGCTTTTCCGGGCTCATTCATCGTACGTACAGATGTTTAGAGCATCATCGGAACTCTCCTTTCATTTTTATGGCCGTTATAAGGGTTAGCCGAGCAAGGCAGCAGGTTCCTTTAGGGCCTCTGCTGCAAGCTCTGCCGAGAATTCATCTATATCGCAGACTATTCCTGGCTTGATGCCAAGTTTCACAGCGATTTCGTGGCTTTGCCCACGCAGGCATGACTTTCCCCCTCGTAATATTTGGTAAACGAGGGCAGCAGAGTAACCATTCTTACGCGACCACTCACTGATCGAGATGCCTCGCCGTAAAAATTCGGCGCGGACTTGCTCGGGTGTTTTCATAGCGCTCAATCCTTAATGGCTACTTTACACTAGACACTATTCATTGGCATATCAAATGGATTGGAGAATTATTTTTTTATGTGGCTATCTGTAATGGTTTTGTTTGAACAAAATGATGTATTTCATGTTTTCTTCGTTGCATTAAATTAATATATACGTTGAAATATTTCTGAATGATTTTGATTGTTTCAAAATAAGTCAAGCCATCGAATCGAGGATCTGGATCATTATTTTATTTACCAAAATTCATTTTGAACGCTTCTCAGTTTTGATCGGCTGTAGGTGGGAGATTATTTCCGAAGAGGTGTTGTTAGGGGAGGCGGCGGCAGTGATTGGTCATAGCTGTCACCGGAGGCAAGGTTGGGCTGTGTGGCTGTCATAGTGATGGGAGGCAAGGGATGCCAGAAGATGGATGGTCATTACAAGCCGGTTACTGTTCCAACGTGACATACGGGGGAGTCTGTTGCTCATGCAGGTGGGGGGCGTGCGGCAAGGCCAGCTGGTAGGGACTTTCGCGGCGAAAGTGTGCTAGGAGGACTGTTGGACAATGCCATGGATGCTCGGCATCTTCGACGATGTTGCCTAGAGCCTGCTCCAAGGCGTAAGCTAACGTCATTAAGCGGTTGGCCTTTGCATATGTCTGACATCCTCTGTCCATTTTGTACCCTCGCGGATGACCGAGTTCTGCTGTCCAACTTACATGGAACTGCCATTCGGGATGGCTTCCCGATCTCGCCCGGTCATACATTGATTATCCCAAGGCGTCACATTGGCTCTTTCTTCGAGCTTGAAGATGTAGAACGAATGGCCTTGCTCGAGCTGATCGATGAAGCCAAATGCGAGCTAGACTCAGAGCTCCAGGCTGACGGCTACAACATAGGCATCAATGACGGGGCTGCCGCAGGGCAAACCGTACCACATCTTCATATTCACCTGATTCCGCGATACCAAGGTGATCGTGATGATCCACGGGGGGGCATCCGCTGGATCATTCCAGAAAAAGCCGATTACTGGTCCCCCCGATGAGCCAGCCCAGCGCAGAGGCACAAATCGCCTTTCTTCAGCAGGTACAGCGTCTATTCGCGGAAGGGGAGTTCTCGGCGACGTACAAATTTGCCTTACTTCTTGCGTTGGCAGAACTAGCAGTTGAGTGCGGTGATGACTCAGGCAATGCCATGGATCTGCCCATGCTGCGGGTCGGCGAGAAGTTTGCCGAGCTGTATTGGCGTCAACTTGCCGAATACGGCTCAGGCCTACCCCATACCACAACCGCTGTTCTCCATCAGAACCACGGTACTCAAGCGGTAGTTATTCAGCATTTACAGGCGCTCTATCAGCAATCAGGCGGCAAACTCAGCGTGGCGCAGCGTCTTCCTGAATGGCCGGCAACTATCCTAGCGGTGGCTGGTACTGTGCGCACGATGCCCTTGCGTCATCTGCAAGTCCTTGGCGGCACACACGAACCCTTCCTGTATGACTACCCCTGCCCACGTGGTGTTGTTCGTCTCAAGCCGGGCGTGGCGTTCAACCTACGCCGTTATCAAGGTCTGATACAGCAACTTGGTAGGGCCGGTTGGGTCGAGCACATCCGCAGCAACAAGCTCAATACGCCGATGCTAGGTCAGATTGATGATTTGGAAACCTTTATGTTCGGGGCTGCGCGATCTGCGCTGGCTGATGTGGCAAAAGTCCTTGCCCCACTACAGGACCATCGGTGTTTCTACTGCAAAGAAAAAATCGATCAGCGTGCCGAAGTCGACCACTTCATTCCTTGGGCCCGCTATCCACGGGATACCGCACACAACTTTGTTCTAGCCCACCAGGGCTGTAACAACGGCAAGCGCGACATGCTTGCCGGTGAGCACCATCTCGAAACCTGGCTGCATCGTTTGCAGCGACAGGGAGCGGAGATGAGTGGGCTATTGGATGGTTTGGGCTTTGTGACTGACAACACTTGCTCCATACGCATAGCTCGGTGGGCATATCAGCAAGGGGTCGCAACCAGAAGCTTAGGTTGGGTAGCCCGTAACAGGGTAGAGCCGTTGACGGCACAGTGTTTAAGTCTTTTTGTAGTCTGATTGGGTACGAACATGACCGATCTTCTTGTACGACTTTCATTCCGATGATGCAGTTCTCGGTGTAGTTTTGGCAGGGCACTCAGGGAGATAGCCGTAGCTGGTTCTGGGATAAATGAGTTTATTACCTCTTCGAGCTGATTTCATGTCATTACCGAGACATTTCAGCCAGAAACATCTCGCGGAAGTGCTGTTTCTTTTTGGCGGTTGCTCTAGATCGGAGATGGGCATCGACTTGCACATGGTTGAATTAGCGAGAGATGGAGTGGAAATAGTTTGCAGGGTTGGATGGGGCTTTTAGACCATCTCTATGTTTTAATTTTATCCAAAGGGCAGTGAAGAGTGTTTTCGCCATCTCAACAAAAGAAAGCGATGTTCATCGCAACAATTGCAGCAGCGATATTTGGGGGAATTCAGCTCTGGCCAGCATTTGCTAGTCTCTATAAGACAGAATCTTCACCGGCACCTTCTAATACTGCTATTGCGCCAGGTGGGATTGCTATAGCGGGTGGCGTGATTGGCGCGCTCCCCACGAACAGTGGCCCATCTGCGCAAATTACTATTAACAATAGCGACCCTGCCGCCCTTGACGTTCTAAAGCGAGAAATAATCGGGCGCGAGCAGCAGAGACAGGCGGCATTGAGTCTTGAGGCAAAATTAGCTGATGCCGAGCAATCGCTACGATCGTGGCAGTTCTGGTACTTTCGCAGTGCACACCCTTTGAGCGTAGAAATGCTAAGAGATCTGGCTGCTCTGCAAAACTACGCTGTCCGGAAGGACGTCTTCGATGCACGTTGGTCCAACACAATCAAAGCTCCCGAAACCAGAAGCCTCTATATCAACGATGTGCTTCTTCGCTATGGATGGGCAGTTGAACAAAATGGGTTGCTGCGTATTACGGAGGGGGCGCTGACTCTACTAAGACAATCGGGGCTTTATATTGCGCCTTACGCAGTGGAACATACCGTCTTGCCAAGCTTCAATTGTGGCAAAGCCGATCAATGGTACGAAAAACTAATCTGTTCAGACCAAGAGCTCGCAGGGCTAGATATCGAGATGGTCCGGCTATTTAAGCAACTCCAAAGCCGTTCAGGTGCAGATGTACAAACAATTAAAATATCCCAGGCTGATTGGCGAAAGAAAGTAAGAAATTTATGTCTAGACCGGAATTGTCTGATTGACAGTTACAACGAGCGTATAAAGCAGCTTCGGTCAGCTGGGGCGCTATAACGTCTTAGGCGGTGGTGTCTGGCTGGTGGATTTATGGCGGCAGGGGAAAGCAATGACATTAAACCGGATCGGCAAAATTAAAGGTTTCCGAATATTTCGAGACTTCAATTGGCCCGCAGACTTGCATGATTTTGGCCGGTTCAATGTTATCTATGGTTGGAATGGTGCGGGCAAAACAACACTGTCGACCATCCTGCGTCATCTCGAGAAGAGACAGCCAATCAGAGAGGGGCGTGTCGATTTCGTCTTCGGCGACAGGGTAGTCAATGGTGCGGCCTTGGGAGCAGAGCCTGTTCCCAATGTGCGGGTCTTCAATCGTGATTTTGTTGGGCGGGCGGTATTCGAATCTAGCGAAACCCATCTGCCGCCTGTTTACTATTTCGGCGAGGATAGCGTAGAGAAGCAGCGGCGGATTGAGGAGCTCAGAGAGCAGCTAGACGAGCAAAAGACAATCGAAACTGAGCAACTGTCTGATTTAAAGATTTCCACTCAGTCGCTAGAGGCTTATTGCACCGAGCAAGCCAAAAGTATACGCCTGATGCTAACTGTCGCTGGTGGCGGCCCTTATAACAATTACGACGCCAGACCGTTCAAACAGCAGATCCAGCAACTAGCGGGCCTCGCAACCCTGCCTGCGCGGTTGACGGAAGAAGAGCGCGACACTCATTTGAAGGTGCGTGAAAGTAAGGCATTACCTGCTCTACAGGAAGTAGCAGTCAAATTTCCGGACCTCGTAAGTCTTCGTGCTAGGACTGCGTCTCTGCTTCGCGCCTCGGTAGTCTCAACAGTTCTGGACGATCTCGCGACCGATCAAGCAGTAGCCGGCTGGGTTGGCGAAGGTTTAGCGCTTCATAGTGGAAAGCGGTCAACTGAAACCTGTCGATTCTGTGATCAACCCTTACCAGCAAATCGTATCGCCCAGATTGAAGCCCACTTTAACGATGAATTTAAGCGATTGAAACAGCAGGTCAGTGCCCTGCTGAATGAAGTTGAGCAAGCAGCTGCATTTGGAAATAGCTTTTCTGCGCCACCTGTTGAAGCGCTGTATGAGGCATTACAAGCTGAGTACGCCTCAGCTCTGAACGACTTGCGGAAGCACTCCAAAACACTTCAGGGAGCATTAGATGCGCTCAGACGTGCATTGCTTGCTAAGCTGGAGGACCCGTTCAAACAGATCGAACTATCTACCTGGTTGCAGCGCGTTGGACAGGGCGAAGGTCTGGCCCAGTTTGTCTTGTCATTGATCGCTCTCGCTGCGGATGGAACTCCTTTCATCGCCTCTTTTGCAGGCGCTCAGGAGCTGAAGCGCCTTAATGCAACGATTGCCAAGCACAATGTCCTAACCTCGTCATTTGACACGTCTGTTAATGCTGCAAGGGATGCGCTAGCCCAGGATGAGATACTGGCTGCCTTAGAGGGTTGGAAAGAAAAGAGCAGGGCAGTTGTTGAGGGTGAATCTGTTTGTGATGCTGCTCAGAAAAGGGCCCGAGAGCTTGAAACAGAGATTGCAGCCCTGGATGTCGAGATACGACATCACCATCGACCCGCAGATGAGCTGAATGCCGAACTTGCCGGATACCTAGGACGTTCAGAGCTGAAGCTTGTGGCCGAACATAACGGCTACCGTATCGTTCGTAATGGTCATCCAGCGATGCACCTGAGCGATGGTGAACGAACGGCCGTTGCATTTATGTATTTTCTGAAATCCCTACAGGGAACCGACTTTGCTCTTGAAGATGGCATCGTGGTAATCGACGACCCTGTGTCTAGTCTCGACTCAAACTCTCTTTTCAGCGCTTTCGGGTTCCTGAAAGAGCGCACTGCGAGCGCGAAGCAACTATTTATTCTCACACACAACTTTACGTTCTTCCGGCAAGTCCGAAATTGGTTCGATAGCGTGAACAAGTGGGGAAAACAGGGGAAAAAGGAGAAACCTGCTCGGTTCTTCTCTCTGTCATCGGTGCTTTTAGATGGGCAGCGGGCCGCGAAGCTAGAGATGCTTGATCCATTCTTGACCGACTTTGAGTCTGAGTATCACTACTTGTTCAAGAGAGTCTACGATCTAACTCGGCTCGATCGAGGTGATGGTTTAGAACAGTACTACAGCATGCCGAATATGGCGCGTCGGCTACTTGAGGCATTCCTAGCGTATAGAGTGCCGGGCTACTCTGGTGATCTTTACAAAAAGCTCCAGCTAGTCGCTGGTGACACGGGTATGAAGACTCGTGTATTGCGATTCTTGCACACCTTTTCTCATGGAGATGCCGTTGCTCAGCCTGACCATGACCCAAGTATCCTCGCAGAGACTCAGGCTGTACTGAAAGATGTGCTTCAACTAATTAGCTTGAATGATCCGAAGCACTTCGAAGCAATGGTTCACCTGAGCGAAGGGCAAGCCTGAAGTGGAAGCATTGAACAAGTCGGATATACCGCGAATTTGGCAGCCAACACCGGCAGGGAAATTATTCACTTCGGCAATTGATTGGGTTTTTACGCTGGAAGGAGAGGGGTTTTCGCTACAGGCTGGTGATATAAAGCGGGAAGGGAGTGTTATCTCACTCGAAAGCCTTGAAGTTAGACCTGGATTGTTCTGGGCGACGATTAAGATGCCTTTAGTCGAGTTGCCCTCCCTCCTGCTTGACGGCATTCCGAATGTTGCTGCGAAGGAGATGGCTCAAGCAGTGGCAGGGGCCATTAAAGCGCTTCGTCATCGACAGCGTGTTGCTGAGCAACTTAAAGAGTTTGGTCAATCAGTGCAACTGGTATCCCGATGGGCAGGGAAGACCCGAGCAGCCTGTAAGGTACAGCTCAAAATAAAAGGCTGGCTGACGCACGAATTCAAAAGAGATATTAATCTCAGCAAACCACAAGGACTTGATGTGCTGTTGGCTGTGCCGGAAGTGACAGCCTATCTTGAGAAGCAGCCTCAAGCATTAAAGGCCGATGTTGATCTTTGGCGGCATGACTTTGAGGATTTGGCAGATGGTATCAATGAGAACCACCTGACCAAGGAATTACAAGAATCCAGATCGTTTTTTGAACAAGTCGAAAAATCCCCCTTGACCGACGAGCAGGCAAGGGCCGTTGTCAGTTTCGATAACCGGGTACTGTTGGTCGCATCGGCGGGTTCCGGCAAGACATCCACCATGGTTGCAAAGGCTGGATACGCCCTCAGCAAAGGCTACTTTGCTGCGGATCAGTGAATCGCCCCAGCTTCTCTAGACACTCTTGAGCCGTTGGAAATATTGCTTCTCAAACTCTACCGGCGATAGCCCGTTT
>NZ_JBHRXN010000003.1:0-62691 GCF_042648525.1 Vogesella facilis | reverse complement strand
AAGCCGCTCGCCTGGCCTGCACGCCGCCCGATACCCACCTCATGCCATGCCCGTGCGGCCAACGTTGGCCGCCGGCCGGCCCAATCGCTGCACCGACAAGCAAAAAGCCCGCGCAAGCGGGCTTTGTTTCGACTGTCAGGTGGTGCTTAGCGAATGGCGACATCGCTGCCGATCACTGTGCGCACCTGCGTCAGCAGCTGCTCGAGTTCCGGCGCGCTGCTCCAGTAGCCCAGGCGAGCCAGGCAGTCGATGGCCACCAGCGCGGCGTCGCTCATGAACTGGCCGTTGATGATGTGTTGCTCGACTTCGGCGAGGGGCACCAGGATGTGGGCCTCAACTTCGCCATCCTGATTTTGTGGAATCTCCGATGGCGAGAGCCAGAGGTCGAAGACGTACAGCCACTCGCGATGCAGGCCGCGTAATACCGGCCGCTCGGCCAGCAGTAGCGCCCGCTGTGGCAGTAGCTCGAGCTTGCCGGCGGGAATGCCGGCCTCTTCCCAGCCTTCGCGCTCGAGGGCGATCTGCACGGTTTCACCAGCTGCGATGCCGCCGCCCATCAGATTGTCGAGCCGGTTGGGTGCCACGTCCTTGAACGGGCTGCGCTTGCCTATCCACATGCGAATTTCGCCGTCCGGCATGCGGGTGAGGCCGTTGAGGTGCACGGCGCGGCTGGTAAGACCCAGCGGGCGGAAGGCGGCGCGTTCCAGCTCGAAACAGGGAGTGCCGTCCTGCAGGTAGGCCATGAATTTTTCATTGCGCCAGCCGTTCAGCCAGCCGGCATCGCGCCAGGCCTGGGCGGCTATGCCCAGTTGCGCGCTACGGTTGGCAAAGTCCGTACAGCCTTCCAGGCCGTGCAGCACGCCATCGCGCAGCGCAAACAGTTGACCGTGCGCATCGACCAGGCGTTGCAGCCATTGCTGATTGACACAGCCAATGCGTTCGCCGGCAACATGCAGCGGCACAAAGCCACTGTTATCGTAATGAATGATCTGCTCCAGGGCTGTGGCGACCGTTCGCGCTTGCATGGTTTCTTCCGCGGGCATTTGACGAAGGCGACATCTTACGGACAAACGTTATGCCGGTGCAGAGGCTTTGTTTTATTTGCCCTGCTTTTTTGCCAAGGCGCTTTTTACTGTTGCGATTGTTGCCAGTGGCCAATTACGGTGAGGGGAAAATGGCGGGCAACGGCGCGCAGGGCTATTTAAGCCGGCATTGGCAATAAATTGGGTGATGTGGCGGGTGGTGTAGCAGGTGTGGCGGGGCAGTAAAACAAAACGCCTTGTGCAAGGGCAGCAAGGCGTGGGAGGGTGGCGTACCCGACTGGAATCGAACCAGCGACCTTCAGCTTCGGAGGCTGACACTCTATCCAACTGAGCTACGGGTACAAGCCGAGGCGCGAATATAGCGTAAGCGCATCATTGCGTCCAGTATCCATTGCGTTGGCGCAAACTTGTCGCTGGCGTGTTTTGCTTAGCCTCCTAGCTTTAACGTATAATTTCCCTATTTGAAAAGTCATTATTCATCAGGTGAGGCTGGAATGAGCAACGAAACCAAAGCCCCGGGTCAGATAGTCGGCATTCTGCTGGGTGTTGTCGTGTTGGTAGTGGTGGCGATCTATCTGCTGGCCAAATTGGCTACCAGCGGCTTCGACGTCAATGCAGAAGTGATGACCAAAGAGGCCGTTGCCGCCCGCCTGAAACCGGCTGGCGAATCCGTTGCCAGCGACGCGCCTCCGGGCATGAAGACCGGCGAACAGGTATACAAGGCCATCTGCATCACCTGTCACGGTGCCGGTCTGGCCGGTTCGCCGAAGTTTGCCGATGCCGGCGCCTGGGCTGCCCGCGTGGCCAAGGGCTGGGATGTGCTGACCCAGCATGCGCTGCAAGGCTTCAACGCCATGCCGGCCAAGGGTGGCGCGGCTGACCTGACCGACGACGAAGTGAAGCGCGCGGTGGCCTTCATGGGCAATGCCGGCGGTGGCAAGTTCACCGAGCCGCCGGTAGGTGGCGCCGAAGCCGGTGCTGCGCTGGATCCTGCCGTTGCCGGCAAGAAAGTGTACGAGAGCGTGTGCGTGGCCTGTCATGGTTCCGGTGCCGCCGGTGCGCCGAAATTCGGCGATAAGGCCGCTTGGGAGCCGCGTCTGAAGCCGGGTCTGGACGAAGTGGTGAAGATCGCCACCAAGGGCCTGAACGCGATGCCGCCGAAAGGTGGTTTTGGTGGCTCCGACGCCGAGTTCCGTGCCGCGGTGGAATACCTGGCCAACGCCGCCAAGTAAGCTGCTGCGCATGAAAAAACGCCGCGATTCATCGCGGCGTTTTTGTTTTTAAGGTTGGCCGCATGCTTGCGGCCAACCTGGCACTGGCGGCCTAGTCGCCGCCTTTCTGCACCTTGCTGTCCAAGATGGCGTAAATATTAGAGAAAGTACTCCGAGCCTCCTTCTTGCTGACAATCGGCTCGGCGCCCTTCTTGCCGAAATGGCGCAGGTCGTCGCCGCTGATCTCGGCGATGAAGCGTGACGGCTCCACGAACAGCCATTCGCCGCCACGGCGGCGCTTTACGCAGTAGGTGAGGGTGAGGCTGCGCTGGGCGCGGGTGATGCCGACGTACATCAGCCGCCGCTCCTCCTCTACCATGCCGTTGTCGACCGATTCGCTGTGCGGCAGGATGCCTTCCTCGCAGCCGACCAGGAACACGTGCGGGTACTCCAGCCCCTTGGAGGCATGCAGCGTGGACATGTGCACCGCGTCCACCTCGCCCTCGTCGCGGCCTTCCAGCATGGTGATCAGCGCGATGGTCTGGGTGAGCTCCAGCAGGTTCTTGCCATCCTGCTCGCCCTTGCGCTGCAGCCAGGCCACCAGTTCGAATACGTTCTTCCACTTACTCTCCGCCGCCTTGGGGCTGTCCTCGCTGTCGTACAGCCAGGCTTCGTAGCCGATGGACTTGAGCATCTCCATCACCAGCTCACCCGGCGGCTCGCGCAGCGCGCGGTAGCTCAGCGCATTGATGAAGCGGCAGAAGTCGGCCAGCGGCGCCAGCTGGGCGGCGTTGACCTGCAGCTGGAATCCCTCCTCGTGCGCAGCGGCGAACAGGCTGCAATTGCGCTGCCGGGCCCAGTTGCCCAGCTTTTCCAGCGTACCGGCGCCCACGCCGCGCTTGGGGGTGGTGAGTGCGCGGATGAAGGCCGGGTCGTCGTCCGGGTTGGCCAGCAGTCGCAGGTAGGCCAGCACGTCCTTGATTTCCGGCTTGTCGTAGAAGCTCTGCCCACCGGCCATCTGGTAGGGGATGCGCTGGTTGCGCAGCGCCTGCTCGAACACGCGCGACTGGTAGTTGCCGCGATATAGGATGGCGTAGTCCTTGAACTCGGTGCGGTGCTCGAACTTGTGCGCCAGCAGGCGCTGCACCACCACTTCGGCCTCGTGCTCCTCGTCCTTGCACATTACCGCGTGAATCTGCTCGCCCAGCCCCAGTTCGCTCCACAGCTGCTTTTCGAACAGCTTGGGATTGTTGGCGATCACCGAGTTGGCCGCCCGCAGGATGCGCGCGGTGGAGCGGTAGTTCTGCTCCAGCTTGATCACCTTCAGCCGCGGGAAGTCGTGCTGCAGCAGGCGCAGGTTTTCCATATTGGCGCCGCGCCAGGCGTAGATGGACTGGTCGTCGTCGCCCACCGCGGTGAACATGCCGCGCTCGCCGGTAAGCAGCTTCACCAGCTGGTACTGGCAGGTGTTGGTGTCCTGGTATTCGTCGATCAGCAGGTAGCGCAGCTTGTGCTGCCACTTCTGCAGCACCTCGCTGTTGCTGCGCAGCAGTTCCACCGGCAGGCGGATCAGGTCGTCGAAGTCCAGCGCCTGGTAGGCGGTGAGCGTGTCCTGGTAGGCCACGTAGGTAGTGGCTGCCACGCGGTCGAATTCGTCGGCGGCGGCCACGAGTGCGGCATCGGCGCCGACCAGGTCGTTCTTCCATAGCGAGATGCGGCTCTGCACCTTGCGCACTTCGTCCTTGTGAGTGGATTTCAGGATGTCGGCGATGATCTTGGCGGCGTCGTAGCTGTCCAGAATGGAGAACTGCGTCTTGTAGCCCAAGTGCGGCGCTTCCTGGCGCAGGAACTGCATGCCCAGCGAGTGGAAGGTGGACACGGAGATGCCCTTCAGCTCGCGGCTGTCCATCAGCTTGCCGACGCGCTCCAGCATCTCGCGTGCCGCCTTGTTGGTGAAGGTGATGGCGGCGATGTTGCGGGCGTCGAAGTTCGCCTCGCGGATCATGTAGGCGATCTTCTGGGTGATCACCCGCGTCTTGCCGGAGCCGGCGCCGGCCAGCACCAGCAGCGGGCCGTCCAGCGACAGGGTGGCAGCGCGCTGCTGCGGGTTGAGTAGGGCGAGGGACATGGCTGTCGTCAATCTTTCATCGATAGCGCGCATTGTAGAGGCTGCGGCCGGCCGAGGCCATGCGCGACGGCGGCCCGGGCTATCCAGTATCATTCTTGCGCGGCACGGCTCAGGCCAAGGTTGGCCGCAATGACTGACAGGAAAACAATATGGCCACCTATGCGATTGGTGATTTGCAGGGCTGCTTCACCCCCTTCATGGCGCTGTTGCGCCAGATCGAATTCAACCCCGGGCGCGACACGCTGTGGCTGACCGGAGACCTGGTCAACCGCGGCCCGGAATCGCTGCAGACGCTGCGCTGGGTGTTCGAGCACCAGGACTGCGTGCAGACGGTGCTGGGCAACCACGACCTGCACCTGTTGGCGGTGGCCGAGGGCTACGGCAAGGTGCATGCCGACGACACCATCCAGGCGGTGCTGGATGCCGGCGACGCCAAGGTGCTGCTGGAGTGGCTGCGCTGCCAGCCGCTGATGATCTACGAGCAGGGCTTTGCCATGGTGCACGCCGGCCTGCTGCCGGAATGGAGCATCAAGAAGGCGCTGCGTCTGGCCGAGGAGGTGGAGCACGAACTGGCCGGGCCGCAGCACCGCAGCTTCTTCGCCAAACTGTACGGCAACAAGCCGCTGCGCTGGCAGGACGACCTCAAGGGCATGGATCGGCTGCGCATGATCGTCAACGTGATGACGCGCATGCGCTTCATCAGCCGCGACGGCGAGCTGGACCTGGCCTACAAGGGCGAGCTGGACGGCGCGCCGGCGCATCTGATCCCGTGGTTCGAGGCCGACAACCGCCGCAGCGTCGACACCCCCATCGTCTGCGGCCACTGGTCGGCGCTGGGCCTGCTGCTGACCGAGGACGTGCTGGCGATCGATAGCGGTTGCCTGTGGGGCGGCAGCCTCAGCGCGGTGCGGCTGGAAGACCGCGCGCTGTTCCAGCTGCCGTGCCCAGCCTATCGCCAGATCGCGGCGTAAACGTTGGCCGCAACCTGCGACCAACCCTGTCGTGCATGCAAAAGCCCCGCCGAGTGAGCGGGGCTTTTGCTGGTTCCAGTTGCGGTGAGCTTAGCTGAGTTCTTCCGCCACTTCGCGCGCCAGGTGCGGGGCCTGGACCGCTGCGATGCCGGCCAGCGGCGTCGGGTTGGCCAGTTCGCGCTGCAGCTGCGCGGCATCCAGCGATTTCTCCCACTTCGCTACCACCACGGTGGCTACCGCATTGCCGATCAGGTTGGTCAGCGCACGCGCCTCGGACATGAAGCGGTCGATGCCGAGGATCAGCGCCAGGCCGGCCACCGGGATGTCCGGCACCACCGCCAGGGTGGCGGCCAAGGTCACGAAGCCGGAGCCGGTGACGCCGGCGGCGCCCTTGGAGGTGAGCAGCAGCACGCCGATGATGGTCAGCTCCTGGGTCAGCGTCAGGTCGATGTTGCAGGCCTGGGCGATGAAGATCGCCGCCATGGTCAGGTAGATCGAGGTGCCGTCCAGGTTGAAGGAGTAACCGGTGGGCACCACCAGACCGACCACCGGCTTGGCGCAGCCCAGCTGCTCCAGCTTGGTCATCAGTCGCGGCAGCGCGGACTCGGACGACGAGGTGCCCAGCACGATCAGCAGTTCTTCCTTGATGTACTTGATCAGCTTCCACAGGCTGAAGCCGCTGGCGCGGGCGATGCTGCCCAGCACCAGGCCGACGAACAGCACGCAGGTCAGGTAGAAGCTACCCATCAGCGCGGCCAGCTGCGCCAGGCTGGCGACACCGTACTTGCCGATGGTGAAGGCCATGGCGCCGAAGGCGCCGATCGGGGCCAGCTTCATGATGAAGCCGATTACCGCGAACAGCACGTGCGACACTTTTTCGAAGAAGCCCAGTACCGGCTTACCGGAATCGCCCATTAGCGACAGGCCGGCGCCGAACAGCACCGAGAACAGCAGCACCTGCAGGATCTCGCCGTCGGCAAAGGCGCCGATCACGCTGTTGGGGATGATGTGCATGATGAAGTCGATGGTGTTCTGGTCGGCGGCCTTTTCGGTGAACTTGGCGATGGCGCCGGTATCCAGCGTGGCCGGGTCGACATTCATGCCGGCGCCCGGCTTCAGCACATTCACCACCACCAGGCCGATCACCAGCGCCAGCGTGGTCACCACCTCGAAGTACAGCAGCGCCTTGCCGCCGACGCGGCCAACCTTTTTCATGTCTTCCATGCCGGCAATGCCGACCACGATGGTGCAGAAGATGATCGGCGCAATCATCATCTTCACCAGCTTGATGAAGCCATCGCCCAGCGGTTTCAGCTTGGCGCCGAATTCCGGCATGAAGTGGCCGACGGCGATGCCGAGGACGATGGCCACGATGACCTGGAAGTACAGGCTGTGGTGCAGTTTTTTGGCTGACATTGCGCTCTCCGTGTTGTTGGCAGTGTGGCTGCCTTGTCTTGCTCGCTCGGCACGATCATGCACGGCGAGGGGAGGGCGCAAAATTGGGAATTTCCCGATTGGGGAAAGCCGCATTGCGGAAAACCCGCATGCGGCGTGATGAGGCGAGACGGCCGGCTCAGGCGTCGGCAGGCAGGTCTAGTGCGCTGGCGATGGCGCGGCGCGAGCCGTCGGACAGCGCGAAGCGGCTGGCGTCGCTGGCCGCCAGCGGTGCGGTGTAGTTCAGCTCCACCACCATGGCGCGAGTGGACAGGATCGCCCACAGGCTCTGGCCGAAGCTGGTATCGCCGGCGTAGGCGGCGGTGGCGCAGTAGTGGCCGCCGGGCGACACATAGCGGATCGCCACCGGCTGCACGCTGGCGCCGGCCAGGCGCGCCGCCTCGAACAGCGACGGCTTGAACGGCAGCAGGCCGGTGCCGTCCGAGGTGGTGGCCTCTGGGAACAGCGCCATGCAGTCGCCGTTCTGCAGCGCGCTGGCCAGCTGCTGGTTGACGCGGCTGGCGTCGCGGCGGTTGCTGCGGTCGATGAACAGCGTGCCGGCGCTCTTGATCAGGAAGCCGGCCACCGGCCAGTCGCGCAGCTCCTTCTTGGCGACGAAGCGCGATACCGTCACGCTGTTGAGCGCGAAGATGTCCAGCCACGACACGTGGTTGGCCACCACCAGCGTGTGCGGCGGGTAGATGGCCGCCGGCGCGGCGCCGTGCACCCGCACCTTGATGGCCAGGATGTGCAGCAGCTGCTGCGACCAGCGCTGGGTGATGACGGCTTTTTCCGGTTGTGACAGCCGGGGGTACAGCCGGGCAATGGTGAGCACGCCGTGGCACAGGTGCAGCACGAGGCGGAGCAGGCGAAGCAGGCGGAAGGGCAGGGAGGTGGTCTGGTGCACGGTAATGACGGTTCGCGGACAGTTGGTGGCAGTGTAAGGGGCGGAGGTGGCAGCCGTTTTACAGTGGCTGGCAGTGCGGGCAGAAGCAGGTGCTGCGCTGCCCCTGGCGGATTTCCACGATCAGTGTGCCGCAATCATGGCAGGGCAGCTCGCGGCGGCCGTACACCTTGTAGCTCTGCTGGAAGTAGCCCGGTTTGCCCTTGGCGTCCATGAAGTCGCGCAGCGTGCTGCCGCCGGCGGCGATGGCGCGTGCCAGCACCGCCTTGATCTCTGCGGCCAACCTGTCGCACTCCTCGCGGCTGAGCGAGTTGGCCGCCCGCGCCGGATGGATGCCGGCGTAGAACAGCGACTCGTTGGCGTAGATATTGCCCACCCCCACCACCACGTGGTTGTCCATGATCAGCAGCTTGATGGCGCTGCCCTTGCGGCGGCTGGCGTCGAACAGCACGCCGCCGTCGAAGGCGTCGGCCAGCGGCTCCGGCCCCAGGCTGGCCAGCAGCGGGTGCGCCAGCGCCGGCCCCTGCTGCCACAGCATGGCGCCAAAGCGGCGCGGATCGCGATAGCGCAGAACCGTTTGCCCCAGCACGATGTCTACATGGTCATGTTTTTCCGGCGGCGTGCCCGGCGCCACGAAGCGCAGGCTGCCGGACATGCCCAGGTGCACGATCAGCGTGCCGTGTGCGAAGTCCAATAGCAGGTATTTGGCGCGGCGGCTGACGCTGCGCACGGTGCGGCCGGCAAGGTTGGCCGCCAGCTCCGGCGGGATCGGCCAGCGCAGCCGCGCCTCGCGGACGATCACTTGCTGGACGGTGGCGCCCTCCAGCTGCGGGGCGATGCCGCTGCGGGTGGTTTCGACTTCTGGCAATTCGGGCATGGCGGGTGTAGGCATGATTAACGTTAATGGCGTGGTATTCTACCCGCCTGTGATGAATACAGGTTCTGTGCATGAACGCTCTGCTCCGTCTGTTTGCCGTGCTCACGCCGCTGGCGCTGTCCGCCTGCGCCAGCCTGCATCCGTCCGCCGCGGCGGCCACTGCGCCCGCCGCGCAGGCGGCGGCTGCCGACGCCGATGACGACGCGGCGGTGCCGCGCGATGAAGACAACCCGGCCATTCCGCATCAGCAGCTGCGGGCGGAGTGGTTCTATGGCCTGTTGGCCGGCGAGCTGGCGGCGCAGCGCGGCGCCGCCGCGCAGTCGGCCGAGAGTTACCTGGCGCTGGCGCGCGATACGCGCGACCCGCGCATCGCGCGCCGTGCCGCCGAATTCGCGCTGTACGCCGGTCAGCTGCAAAGCGCCAGCGCGGCGCTGAGCCTGTGGCTGGAGCTGGACCCGGAGGCCGAGGCGGCACGCGAGCAGCTGATCATCGCGCTGTTGCGTGCCGGCAAGCTGGTGGAAAGCCGCCCGCTGATCGAGGACATGCTCAGCCGCCAGCCGCAACGGGCGGCCGCCATGTTCGTGCAGCTGGCGCGGCTGGCGGCGCGGCAGAATGACAAGCAGGGTGCCGAGCGGCTGATCGGCGAGCTGGCCACCCGTTACCCGGACTTGCCGGAGGCGCGCTTCGCGCTGATCGCGGTGGCGGCGGAGGCCAACGATCAGGCCACCGTGGATACCGAATTCGCGCGTCTGGCGCGCATCGCGCCGCAATGGGACTTGCCGGTGCTGTGGCAGGTCGACCGCCTGCGCCGTCAGTCGGCCGGTGATGCCATCGGCTTCCTCAAGCAGGAGCTGGCGCGGCGGCCGCAATCCAGCATCGATCTGAACAGCAGTTATATCCGCCTGCTGGCCGGCGAGAAGCGCTTTGCTGAGGCCGAGGCGCATGCGCGCAGCCTGCAGGGACGCTTTGCCGGCAATGCCGAGCTGCTGCACCTGCATGGCCTGCTGGCCTACCAGACCGGCAACTTCGCGCTGGCGCGCAAGCAGCTGGAGGCCGCACTGGCGGCCGGCTTCAGCGACCCGAACACCCTGCGCTACACCCTGGGGCAGCTGGCCGACGAGCAGAAACAGCCAGCGCTGGCGCGGCGCTGGTACCTGCAGGTGGATGGCGGCGACAACCTGCTGCCGGCACGGGTGCGCGCCGCGCAGATGCTGGTGCTGGACGGGCAGTGGCAGCAGGCCATCGACAGCCTGAACGAGCTGTCCGCCGACCCGGACAACTGGTTGCGCGTTACCCAGGCGCAATCGATGCTGGCGCGCGAAGCCAAGCAATATGATGTGGCGTTGAAGATTCTGGGCAGCGGCCTGCAGCAGTCGCCGGAGCAGGCCGACCTGCTGTACGAGCGCGCGCTGCTCCTAGATCAGCTGGGGCGCTCCGCCGAGGCCGAGCAGGATCTGCGCAGCGTGGTGCGGCAAAAGCCGGACGATGCCCAGGGCCTGAACGCGCTCGGTTACGTGATGGCCAACCGCGGCCTGCAGCTCAAGGAAGCGCAGGGTTATATCGAGCAGGCGCTGAAGGCGGAGCCGGACAATGCCATGATTCAGGACAGCCTGGGCTGGGTGCTGTTCAAACAGGGCAAGCTGGCCGAGGCGCTGCAGCAGCTGCAGACCTCCTACAGCAAGCTGCCGGATGCCGAGGTGGCAGCACACCTGGGCGAAGTGTTGTGGGCGCTTGGCCGCAAGGATGAGGCGCGCTCGGTATGGGGCGAGGCCGGCAAGCGCGCGCCGGATGATCCGGTGCTGAAGGAAACGCTGGATCGCCTGAAACCATGAAATTATCCCGCTGCTTGTCGGCGGTCTGCCTGCTGTTGCTGGCGGCCTGCGCCACCACTCCCGAGATCGCCCAGCCGCTGGCGACCCCTGCGGCCAACGTTGTCGACACTCCGTTCAGTGTCAGCGGCCGGCTGGCGGTGAATTATCAAGGCAAGGGCCATGTCGCCAATTTCGACTGGCAGCACAGTGCCGGCAGCGATCAGCTCAACGTCAAGACGCCGATCGGCACCACGGTGGCCAGCCTGGCCCGCGACGCCGCTGGCGTGCGCCTGGTGGCGGACGGCCAGGAGCGGCAGGCGGCCGACGTGGAGAGCCTGACCGAGGCGACGCTGGGCTGGCCGCTGCCGCTGTCCAACCTGGCCTGGTGGGCGCGCGGTCTGGCCGCGCCCGGCCTGCCCGCCGCGCAGGCTGCCGATGGCCGCCTGCAGCAGCAGGGCTGGCTGATCCGCAATCTGAAAGACGCCAGCAGCCAGCCGCGCCGGCTGGAGCTGGAGCGCGATGGCCTGAGCATCCGCCTGGTATTCTCCGACTGGCGTGTCCGTGACGCCTCCGCCCCGATTTCGACGCAACCATGAACCTGCAATTCCACCGTTTTCCCGCGCCGGCCAAGCTCAATTTGACGCTGCTGATCACCGGCAAGCGTGCCGATGGCTACCACCTGCTCGATAGCGACTTCCGCTTCATCGATTTTGGCGACGATATCGACATCGCCGTGCGCGACGATGGCCGCATCGTACTGGAAACCCCGACGCCGGGCGTTGAGCCAGAGGCCGACCTCACCGTGCGCGCCGCCCGCCTGCTGCAGCAGGCCAGCGGTAGCCGGCTCGGCGCCAGTCTGCGCGTCACCAAGCGCATCCCGATGGGCGGCGGCCTGGGTGGCGGTTCGTCCGATGCCGCCACCGTGCTGCTGGCACTCAACAAGTTGTGGGGCTGTGCCCTGTCGCGTCAGCAGCTGATGGATCTGGGCGTGCAGCTGGGGGCCGACGTGCCGGTCTTCATCTATGGCCGCAATGCGCGCGCGCGCGGCATCGGCGAGCAGCTGGAGGCGCTCGATTTGCCGGCGGCCTGGTATGTGGTATGCAAGCCACCGGTGTCGGTGCCGACCGGGCCTGTTTTCCAGCGCTTTTCGCAAAAGCTGTTGACAGGAGAGGTTCGATTCTCCATAATGCGAAGCCTGTTCGATGCGACGCAAAAACAAAACGATTTGCAGTCGGTCGTAACGGCAATGTATCCAGCGGTAAATGAAGCACTGAATCGACTGAGTGAGTACGGTTCGCCGCTGATGACAGGTTCGGGAGCATGCGTGTTTCTGGAGCTGGCAAGTGAAGATCAAGCAAAATCAGTATTCCAGTCCTTGTCGAAAGATATGGTCGGATTTGTTGCCAAGGGGTTAGCGGCTCATCCACTGTACGACAGGGAAGCGTAAAGGATACTGGGGAGTCGCCAAGTTGGTTAAGGCACCGGATTTTGATTCCGGCATTCGAAGGTTCGAATCCTTCCTCCTCAGCCAAATCTCTGCATGACTGAAAGAATACTGGGGAGTCGCCAAGTTGGTTAAGGCACCGGATTTTGATTCCGGCATTCGAAGGTTCGAATCCTTCCTCCTCAGCCAAACTTCCAGCAGTGAAGTAAGAAAAAAAGCGTGTAAGTTTCCCTTACACGCTTTTTCTTTATCTCCCGATCCAAGGCATAGAGTTATGGCGGCATACGACAGTTTGATGGTCTTCACCGGTACCGCAAATCCGGAACTTGCACAGAACGTGGTCAAGCACCTCGACATCTCCCTCGGCCGTGCCGATGTGGGCAAGTTCAGCGATGGTGAAGTGGCAGTGGAACTGCTGGAGAACGTGCGCGGTCGCGACGTGTTCATCCTGCAGCCGACCTGTGCTCCGACCAACGATAACCTGATGGAAATCCTGACCATGGCCGACGCGCTCAAGCGCGCCTCCGCCGGTCGCATCACCGCGGCGATTCCGTACTTCGGTTACGCCCGTCAGGATCGCCGTCCGCGTTCCGCCCGTGTGCCGATCACCGCCAAGCTGGTAGCCAACATGCTGACCAGCGCCGGCATCGACCGCGTGCTGACCGTCGACCTGCATGCCGACCAGATCCAGGGCTTCTTCGACATGCCGGTGGACAACGTGTACGCCACACCGGTGCTGCTGAAGGATATCCGTTCGCAGCGCATCGACGACCTGATCGTGGTCAGCCCGGACGTGGGCGGCGTGGTGCGCGCCCGTGCCGTGGCCAAGGCGCTGAACACCGACCTCGCCATCATCGACAAGCGTCGCCCGAAGGCCAACGTGGCCGAGGTGATGAACATTATCGGTGATATCGAAGGCCGTACCTGTCTGATCATCGACGACATGATCGACACCGCCAACACCCTGTGCAAGGCCGCTTCCGCGCTGAAAGAGCGCGGCGCCCAGCGCGTGCTGGCCTACGCCTCGCACGCCGTGTTCTCCGGCCAGGCCGTGGACCGCATCAATAATTCGGACATCGATCAGGTTGTGATCACCGATACCATCCCGCTGGTGGCTGCCGCCAAGCAGAGCAGCCGCATCCGCGTGGTATCGATCGCCGGGCTCATCGCCGAGACCCTGCGTCGCATCAACAACGAAGAATCGGTGTCCTACCTCTTCAACGAAGAGCTGGTTTCGGCAGGCGCCGTCCTGCCGTAAACGTCGGCCCCGCTGGTCGCGGCGGGGCGGGCGAATTTCAATGAAACTGGAGTAATACTCAATGGCAATCGAACTGATCGCTGCCAAGCGCGAACTGGAAGGTACAGGTGCGAGCCGCCGCCTGCGTCGCGCTGGCCAAACCCCGGCTGTTGTTTACGGTGCAGGTAAAGAAGCCGTATCCATCACCCTGGACCACAACACCATCTACCACGCACTGAAGAACGAAGCTTTCCACAAGGAAACCATCGAACTGGTGATCGACGGTCAGAAGGAACTGGTAAAAGTTGCCGACTTCCAACTGCACCCGTTCAAGCAGCTGGTTCTGCATCTGGACTTCGCTCGCGCGTAATGTATGCGTGCCGCTCTGTCTGACAGAGTGGTGACAGGCCCGCTGACCGGTTATCTGGCAGCGGGCTTTTCATTGGAACGACACCCATGGCGATCCGTCTGGTAGTCGGGCTGGGCAATCCCGGCCCGGAGTACGCAAAAACCCGGCACAACGCCGGCTTCTGGCTGGTGGACGAGCTGGCCTGGCAGCACAAGGCCAATCTGCATGCCGAAGGCAAGTTCTTCGGCGAGGCCGCGCGCGCCACCTTGGCGGCAGGTGACCTCTGGCTGCTCAAGCCGATGACCTATATGAACCTGTCCGGCCAGGCGGTGGCGGCGCTGGCGCGCTTCTACAAGATCGCGCCGGAAGAAATCCTGGTGGTGCACGACGAGCTGGACCTGCCGCCGGGCGCGGCGCGCCTGAAGCAGGGTGGCGGCCACGGCGGTCATAACGGCCTGAAGGACATCATCGCCCGTCTCGGCAGCCCGGCGTTCTGGCGCCTGCGGCTGGGCATCGGCCATCCGGGCGACCGCAACGAAGTGGCCAACTTCGTGCTGAAGAAGGCCCGCGCCGAGGAGCAGCAGGCCATCGACGACGCGCTGGCCAAGTCGCTGCAGGTGATGCCGGAAGTGCTGGCCGGCAATATGGCGGCGGCGATGAAGACGCTGCACACTGCGGCCAAGTAATGCGGTGCGGCCAACGTTGGCCGCAACATTGCGCAAAATACAGGCAGCCGAAGTGTTAAAATCGCTGCCTTTGTTGCCCCGCCTCGCTGGCGGGCCGAACACAACGAGGAATTACCATGAGTCTGAAGTGCGGTATCGTCGGCCTGCCCAACGTCGGCAAGTCCACCCTGTTCAATGCGCTGACCAAGGCCGGCATCGAAGCGGCCAACTACCCGTTCTGCACCATCGAGCCGAACGTCGGCATCGTGGAGGTGCCGGACCATCGCCTGAGCGAGCTGGCCAAGATCATCAACCCGCAGAAGATCCAGCCGGCCATCGTCGAGTTCGTCGACATCGCCGGCCTGGTGGCGGGCGCCTCCAAGGGCGAGGGCCTGGGCAACCAGTTCCTGGCCAACATCCGCGAGACCGACGCCATCGTCAACGTGGTGCGCTGCTTCGAAGACGGCAACATCGTACACGTGGCCGGCAAGGTCGATCCGCTGGCGGATATCGAGACCATCCTCACCGAGCTGGCGCTGGCCGACCTGTCGTCGGTGGAAAAAGCCGTCGCCCGCGAAGGCAAAAAGGCCAAGGCCGGCGACAAGGATGCGCGTGCGCTGATCGCGGTGCTGGAGAAGCTGGTGCCGCACCTGAACGAAGGCAAACCGGCGCGCTCGCTGGGTCTGTCCGACGAGGACAAGGCGCTGATCAAGCCGCTGTGCCTGCTCACCATCAAGCCGGCGATGTACGTGGCCAACGTGGCCGAAGACGGCTTCAGCAACAACCCGCTGCTGCAGCGCGTGGAAGAATACGCCGCCAAGGAAGGCGCGCCGGTGGTGGCGCTGTGCGCGGCCATCGAGTCCGAGATCGCCGAGCTGGACGATGCCGACAAGGCCGAGTTCCTGGAGACCCTGGGCCTGGAAGAGCCGGGCCTGGACCGCCTGATCCGTGCCGGCTACAAGCTGTTGGGCCTGCAGACCTACTTCACCGCCGGGGTGAAGGAAGTGCGCGCCTGGACCATCCATGTCGGCGACACCGCGCCGCAGGCTGCCGGCGTGATCCACACCGACTTCGAACGCGGCTTCATCCGTGCGCAGACCATTTCCTACGCCGATTTCATCAGCTACGGCAGCGAAGCCAAGGCCAAGGAAGCCGGCAAGATGCGTGCCGAAGGCAAGGACTACGTGGTGCAGGATGGCGACGTGCTGAACTTCCTGTTCAACGTCTAAGCGCGGGCACAAGACAACACCCCGACAGTTGGCCACTAGGCCGGCTGTCGGGGTGTTTTGTTTTCGTGGCTGGGGCCGTGCTGCTCGGTGCGGCGCCATCTGCGCGGCGGCGGGTGGTTTGGTCGCTGCCAGCCGTGCTGGCGCTGCGCAAAAAAATGCGGCCAACCAGCAGGTTGGCCGCATGACGGAGCGGTTTACTCCACCCGTTCGCCGTGCAGTACCACGTCCAGACCTTCGCGTTCTTCTTCTTCGCTGGCGCGCAGACCCATTACCGCATCCACGATCTTCAGCAGAACGAAGGTCAGTACGCCGCAGTAGAGGGCGGTGGCGCCCACGCCGATGGCCTGGGTCATCAGGCTGCCTTCCACGCCACCGATGTCTTTCACCGCGAATACGCCGGTCAGCAGCGCGCCGATGATGCCGCCGATGCCGTGTACGCCGAAGGCATCCAGCGAGTCATCGTACTTCAGCATGTGTTTCAGGCTGGTGGCGCTCCAGTAGCACACCACGCCGGCCACCAGGCCAATCGCCAGCGCGCCCTTGGCGTCGACAAAGCCCGCGGCCGGGGTGATGGCCACCAGGCCGGCCACCGCGCCGGACACGATGCCCAGTACCGACGGTTTGCCCTTGGCGATCCATTCCGCTGCCATCCAGCCCAGCGCGGCGATGCCGGTGGCCACCTGGGTGGCGACCATGGCCATGGCGGCGCGGCCGTCGGCGGCAACGGCGGAGCCGGCGTTGAAGCCGAACCAGCCCACCCACAGCATGGAGGCGCCCACCAGGGTCAGCACCAGGTTGTGCGGCGGCATGGCTTCCTTGCCGAAGCCGACACGTTTGCCCAGCACCAGCGCGGCCACCAGACCGGCGATACCGGCATTGATGTGCACTACGGTGCCGCCGGCAAAGTCCAGCACGCCTTTGTCAAACATCCAGCCGCCCGGCGCCCATACCCAGTGCGCCACCGGCACGTATACCAGCAGCGACCACAGCACCATGAACACCAGCATGGAGGAGAACTTCATGCGTTCGGCGAAGGCGCCGGTGATCAGCGCCGGGGTGATGATGGCGAAGGTCATCTGGAACATCATGAACACGCCTTCCGGGATGGTGGCGGCCAGCGGGTGCACGGTCAGCTTGCCGGCATCCTTCAGGTACAGCATGCCGTCCAGCAGCACGCGGTCCAGGCCGCCGATCAGGCTGTTGCCCGGGGTAAACGCCAGGCTGTAGCCGACCACGGTCCACAGCACGGTCATCACCGCGCAGATGGCGAAGCTCTGCATCAGGGTGGCCAGCACGTTTTTCTTGCGCACCATGCCGGCATAGAACAGCGCCAGGCCGGGGATGGTCATGAACAGCACCAGGGCCGTGGAGGTCAGCATCCAGGCGGTATCGCCGGCGCTGATGGTGCTGGTGGCGACCAGGGTCGGCGCACCATCCGCCAGCGCTGGCAGGGCGGTTGCCAGCGCGGCGGCGCCGGCGGCAGCAAGCAGTTTCTTGTCCATATACAGGTTCCCTCTATCGCTCTTGTTGTGCAGATTCAGACGGCGTCGGCGCCGGTCTCGCCGGTACGGATGCGCACCACCTGCTCCAGATCGAACACGAATACCTTGCCATCGCCGATCTTGCCGGTGCGTGCTGCGCTTTCGATTGCCTCGACCACCTGATCCAGCAGTTCATTGGCGATGGCGATTTCCAGTTTTACCTTGGGCAGGAAGTCCACGACATATTCCGCGCCGCGGTAGAGCTCGGTATGGCCTTTCTGACGGCCAAACCCTTTGACTTCGGTAACGGTGATGCCTTGCACACCGATGGCAGAAAGTGCTTCCCGCACTTCGTCAAGCTTGAACGGCTTGATGATTGCACTGACCAGTTTCATGGCGACTCCTCGATAATTGCCGAATGGCTGCGTGGTTGGAGAGACGACGCCAGCTATGCATGAATCGTGCCAGAATAAAATTTCTTTTTATTTCAAGCAACTACCGCATCTTGGTGCATTCTGCCGCGCGGTGCCGAGCCTGTGCACCATTTAGGCGGCGGCCCGTGCGCCGTATTGGTGCGCGGTCGGCTTTGTGCAGTTATAGAGGCTTTTTGCTAAACTCAAACTCTCTCCGTTCATGACAAAGTCAAGGTCGCGCCATGCTCAGCCAGAAACTGTTTGATGAAATCAGCAACAAGATCAGTGAAACCATCGCCGCCAGCCCGGCCAAGGACCTGGAAAAGAACGTCAAGGCCATGATGGCCGCCACCTTTACGCGCATGGATCTGGTGACGCGCGAGGAGTTCGACATCCAGCAAGAAGTGCTGGCGCAGACCCGTGCCCAGCTCACCGCCATGGAGTCGCGCCTGCAGCAGCTGGAAGCCGCGCTGCAGCCGGCTGCGGCCGCCGCGGAAGCCGATACCGACGCGCCGTCGCAAGACTGAGCGATGTCGCTTGCCGTCTGTCTCAGCCGGGCGCTTGCCGGCGTGCATGCGCCGGAGGTGGCGGTAGAGGTCCATCTGGCCAACGGTCTGCCGGCATTTACCCTGGTGGGGCTGCCGGATACCGAAGTAAAGGAAAGCCGCGAGCGGGTGCGCGCGGCGTTGCAGCAATCCGGCTTCGACTTCCCGGCGCGGCGCATCACGGTCAACCTGGCGCCGGCCGACCTGCCCAAGGAGTCCGGCCGTTTCGATTTGCCCATCGCGGTGGCGTTGCTGGCCGCCGGCGGGCAGCTGCCGGCGGAGGTGCTGGCCGGCTATGAGCTGGCGGGGGAGCTGGCGCTGGGCGGGGAGTTGCGCCCGGTGCGCGGCGCCCTGGCGATGGTGGCGGCGGCGCGTGGCAGCGGCCGCAAATTCATCCTGCCCCGGCTTAGTGCACAAGAGGCGGCGCTGGTGCAGGGGGTGGAGATCTTCGCCGCCGATACCCTGTCCGAGGTCTGTGCCCATCTGGCCGGCCTGGCGCAACTGCCGCGCTGTTCCCCGACGTTGGCCACCGGCGAACTGGCCCATTATCCGGATCTGCTGGATGTGCGTGGCCAGGGCGCCGCCAAACTGGCGCTGGAGGTAGCGGCCGCCGGCGGGCACAGCCTGCTGATGCAGGGGCCGCCCGGTACTGGTAAATCCATGTTGGCCGCACGGCTGCCCGGCTTGTTGCCGCCGATGGCGCAGCTCGAGGCGCTGGAAAGCGCGGCGGTGCAGTCGCTGGCCAATGGCGGCTTCGTGGCGGCCAACTGGGGGCAGCGGCCCTACCGCCATCCGCACCACACGGCATCGGCGGTGGCGCTGGTCGGCGGCGGTTCCGATCCGCGCCCCGGGGAAATCACGCTAGCCCATCGCGGCGTGCTGTTTCTCGACGAATTGCCCGAATTCGACCGCAAGGTACTGGAGGTACTGCGGGAACCTCTGGAAACCGGCGAAATCCATATCTCGCGCGCTGCACGGCAGGTGACTTTCCCGGCGCGTTTCCAATTGCTGGCGGCGATGAATCCTTGCCCTTGCGGTTATTTGGGGCATGCGCGACGCGCTTGTCGCTGCACGCCTGAACAAGTGCTGCGATATCGCGCTAAAATATCCGGCCCGCTGTTGGATCGTTTTGATTTGATGGTAGAAGTAGGCAGTCTGCCGCTGGACGAATTGCAGCAGCTGCCGGGCGGTGAAACCAGTGCACAGGTGCGTACCCGCGTGGTTGCCGCGCGCGAGCGCCAATGGCAGCGGCAGGGCAAGGCCAATGCCGAGTTGCAGGGCGGCGAGCTGGACGAGGTCTGCGCCTTGCCGCAAGCCGAGCGCAGCTATCTGAACCAGTTGCTGGAACGGCTGGCCTTGTCGGCACGCGCCTATCACCGCGTATTGCGCGTGGCGCGCACATTGGCGGATCTGCAAGAAACGGCGCTAGCCCGGACCCATTTGCTACAGGCGGTGCAGTTCCGCCGTGGTCTGTCCGGTTTTGGCAGTAATGAATGACAGGGTCGAATCGACTCGAATCAGTGGGTTTCATGAGCAACAAAGATCATAAGAATTCACGTGGCAGCCGCAGCGCTTCGTCACGCAAGGGCGGTGGTGGTGGCCTGATGGCCGGTGTGCTGGTCGGCTTGATCATCGGCATCGGTGTCGCCGTCGGCGTGACGATGTACCTCAGCCGTTCCTCCACGCCGTTCAGCAATCTGGAACGCATGCAGGGCAAGCAGCAGGCATCGCTGCCGGAGGCCGAGCTGCTGGAGCCGGGCGCCAAGCTGTCCACGGTGACGCCGCCGCCAGCCAAGCCGGCCGTCGTGCCGACGCCGGCATCGGCGCCGGTTGCGGCCAAGCCGGCCACCACGACAACCACCACGCCGTCGCCGGCGGATGTCGATGGCCAGCGTTTCGACTTCTACAAGATACTGCCGGGGCAGCAGGAAGCGCTGCCCAACACCGACAAGGGAACCGGCGACGCCTCCAGCAGCTCCAATGCGCCAGGACCGCGCCTGTTCCTGCAGGCGGGTGCCTTCCAGTCGGAAAGCGATGCCGACAATATGAAGGCGCGGCTGGCGCTGATGGGGGTTGAAGCCAAGATTCAGTCGCTGTCGATGCCGGAAAAAGGCCTGATGCACCGGGTGCGTATCGGGCCGTTCGAGCGTCAGGAAGAGCTGGACGCGTTGCGTGCTCGCCTGCGCCAGGACGGCATCGAAGTCTCTGTAGTGAAACTCCCTGCGAAATAAACGAAAGAAAACCATGAAGAAATGGCTGTTTGCAGCATTGTTGCTGGTGGCGGGCGTGGCCCAGGCCGCCATTGTGGAAGGCAAGGACTATGTGCTGCTGGCCAAGCCGCAGCCGGTGGCGACGCCGGGCAAGGTCGAAGTGATCGAGTTCTTCTCGTACCACTGCGTGCATTGCTTCAATCTGGAGCCGTCGATTGCCGCCTGGTCGAAGAAGTTGCCGAAGGATGTGAGCTTCCGCCGTGAACAGATCGTCTGGGGCAAGCAGATGGAGCCGCTGGCGCGACTGTTTGCTACCTTCAACATCACCAAGACGCTGGATCGCCTGCACGCACCGGCACTGACGGCGATGGTGCAGCAGCGCGTCAACCTGGCCGACGAAGCGGAAATGAGCAAGTGGCTGGCCACCCAGAAGGGCGTGGATGGCAAGGCCTTCATGCAGGTGTACAAGTCTTTCGGCGTGAACTCGCAAGTGGCCCGTGCGACACAGATCACCCGTGACTATGCCATCCAGGGCACGCCGACCATCGTGGTGGCGGGCAAGTACGCCACGTTGGCCGCAGAGCCGGCGCAGCTGCTGCGCGTGGTCGACGAACTGATAGTGAAGGCGCGCGGCAAGTAAGCAGCCTCCTGCGTTATGTTCAGGCCGCCCTGTGCGGCCTGAAGTCATTTTAGAAAGGGAAAAAGTGGACACTTTGTTACTGGCTCAGGCGCTGTTACTGGGTATCGTAGAAGGTTTGACCGAATTTCTGCCGGTATCCAGCACCGGGCATCTGATCGTGGTCGGGGATCTGATCGGCTTTCACAACGCCGGCAAGGTGTTCGAGATCGCCATCCAGTTCGGCGCCATCCTGGCGGTGCTGTTCCTGTACCGCGAACGCTTCACCGCGGTGGTGAAGGGGCTGGGCAGCGAGCCGAAGGCGCAGCGCTTTGCGGCCAACCTGCTGATCGCCTTCCTGCCGGCGGCCATCATGGGGCTGCTGTTCATCAAGCAGATCAAGCACTATCTGTTCAACCCGGTCAGCGTCGCCAGCGCGCTGGTGCTGGGCGGGCTGGTGATTCTGTATGCCGAGCGCCGGCAGCATGTGGCGCGGGTGCACGATGTGGACAACATCGGCTGGCGCGAGGCGCTCAAGATCGGCTGCGCGCAGGTGGTGGCGATGATTCCGGGCACTTCGCGTTCCGGTGCCACCATCATCGGCGGCATCTTCTTTGGCCTCGACCGCAAGGTGGCCGCCGAGTTTTCCTTCTTCCTGGCGGTGCCCACCATGTTTGCCGCCACGGTGTACGACCTCTACAAGCACCGTGACCTGCTGTCGCTGGCCGAGCTGCCGATGTTTGCCATCGGCTTCGTGGCGGCCTTCCTGAGCGCGCTGCTGGCGGTGCGTACCCTGGTGCGCTTTGTCGGCAGCCACAGCTACGAAGTCTTCGCCTGGTATCGCATCGGCTTTGGTTTGCTGATCCTGGCGACGTGGTTCTGGGGGCTGGTAGACTGGAATGTATAAAAAAGCTTGACGTGAAACTTACAGTTGGCTATTATGTGTTCTCTCTGACGCGGGGTGGAGCAGTCTGGTAGCTCGTCGGGCTCATAACCCGAAGGTCGTAGGTTCGAATCCTGCCCCCGCAACCAAGTTTCAAGTAAAAAGCCAACCTTCGGGTTGGCTTTTTACATTGCCGGCCGGCAATGCGGTTTCGACAGATGGCGGCTCGCGCGACGGGGACCGTCTCGGCGGCAAGGTTGGCCGCAAAGCCGGTGGATACGGGTCAGTCGTCGCCCAGCCCAGGGCACCGAGCCACGAAGCGGTACATAAAAAAAGCCACCTTGCGGTGGCTTTTTCAGCTTGCGGCCAACGTTCAGATGCGGCGTGCCAGTTCCTCGGCCTTGCCGACGTAGCCGGCCGGGGTCAGTGCCAGCAGGCGGGTCTTCTCGGCTTCCGGAATCTCCAGGCCCTTGATGAAGGCGGCCAGGGTGTCGCGGGTGATGCCGTCCTTGCCGCGGGTCAGCTCTTTCAGCTGCTCGTACGGGTTGGGCACGCCATAGCGGCGCATCACGGTCTGGATCGGCTCGGCCAGCAGTTCCCAGGTGGCGTCCAGATCGGAAGCCAGCATGGCCGGGTTGAGTTCCAGCTTGTTCAGGCCCTTCATCAGCGCCTTGAAGCCCAGCAGGGTGTAGCCGAAGCCGACGCCCATATTGCGCAGCACGGTGGAGTCGGTCAGGTCGCGCTGCCAGCGGGACAGCGGCAGCTTCTCGGCCAGGTGGTTCAGCACGGCATTGGCCAGACCCAGGTTGCCTTCCGAGTTTTCGAAGTCGATCGGGTTCACCTTGTGCGGCATGGTGGAGCTGCCCACTTCGTCCTTCTTCACCTTCTGCTTGAAGTAGCCCAGCGAGATGTAGCCCCACACGTCGCGATCCAGGTCGATCAGGATAGTGTTGATGCGGCTCAGTTGCTGGTACAGCTCGGCCATGTAGTCGTGCGGCTCGATCTGGATGGTGTACGGGTTGAAGGTCAGGCCCAGACCGCTGACAAAGCGGCCGGCCAGGCTTTCCCAGTCCACGTCCGGGTAGGCGACGATGTGGGCGTTGTAGTTGCCGACCGCGCCGTTGATCTTGCCGAGGATTTCCTGTTTCACCAGCTGTTCGCGCTGGCGCTTCAGGCGGTACACCACGTTGGCCAGCTCCTTGCCCATGGTGGACGGGGTAGCCGGCTGGCCGTGGGTGCGGCTCATCATCGGTACCGCGGCCAGGTCGTGCGCCAGGGTGGACAGCTTGGTGATGACTTCGTCCAGCGCCGGCAGCATCACGGTGTTGCGCGCAGTTTTCAGCATCAGCGCGTGGCTGAGGTTGTTGATGTCTTCCGAGGTGCAGGCGAAGTGGATGAACTCGCTGGCGGCCATCACTTCCGGGTTGCCGGACAGGCGCTCTTTCAGCCAGTACTCGATGGCCTTCACGTCGTGGTTGGTGCGCGCCTCGATGGCCTTCACTTCTTCGCCGTGCTCGACGGAGAAGTTGGCGATCACGTCGTCGATTTCACGGATGGTGGCATCGGAGAACGGCTTTACCTCTTCGATGCCCGGCTCTGCGGCCAACATTTTCAGCCATTCCAGCTCTACCTTGATGCGGGCCTTCATCAGGCCGTATTCGGAGAAGGTGGCGCGCAGGGCTTCGGCCTGGCCGGAGTAGCGGCCGTCGAGCGGGGAAAGGGCGGTCAGCGTGGTCAGATTCATCACTCAGTGCTTCCAGGTTGCTGGCCAGCAGGCGCTGGCCGGTTGCTTCAAATAAAAACGAAATCTCAAGCGCGCAGGCGGCGGGCCAGGCCGGCGGCCAGGGTGTCGGCCGCCGCCGGGTTGAAGCGGAAGAACAGCTCCGGTTCGATCATTTCCAGTTCCATGATCGCCAGCTGGCCATCGTTGTCGCGGATCAGGTCCACGCGCGCGTACAGCACGTCGAACGGCACCGCGGCGACAGCGGCCTCGGCAAACAGCACTTCATCGGCGCTGGCATCGTATTGGTGCACCGTGCCACCGTGGTCATCCTGCACGCGGAAGTCGCCGGCCTTGGCCGTTTTGCGAATGGCGTGGGTGTACTTGCCATCGATGATCATCAGCGACAGCTCACCGCTTGCCAGGATGTTGCGCTGGAACGGCTGCAGCATCAGCGCCTCCTGTTCGATCAGTTCGCCGAACACGCACTCGTGCTGTTCGCTGTCGGTGGCGGCAAAACGGTAGGTGTGGCGCGCGGCACCGGACACCACCGGCTTCAGGATCACGTCCTGCCAGCCGGTTTCTGCCACGATATGCGCCAGCGAGCGGGCGTCGCCTCGTTCGATATAGACCGTGGGGACGATGTTGACGTCTTTTTCTGCCAGCGCACCCAGGTAGTGCTTGTCGATATTCCAGCGCACCAGTGCCGCCTCGTTGAACAGGCGGGTGGTTTCACTGGCTCGCGCCAGCCACGGCGCGAATTCGGTGAAGCGGTGGTAGTAGTCCCAGGTGGTGCGGAACACTGCGCTGCGGCAGTCGGCCCAGTCGAAGTCCGGGTCGGCCCAGTCCTTGCGGCCAACCTTCAGTCCCTGTTTGGCCAGTGCCTGCAGTACCAGACCGTCTTCGGTGTGTACCTGGCGGCTGTACCAGTCGGCGTCGTTCAGGGCCAGCAGTTCGTGGTCGGTGAGGACGATTACGTCGTATTGCATGGTGTCTTTATAAGATCTGCGCGTAAAAAACGGGCGTACACGACGCCCGTCCTGCTATCCATTACATGCCCGGCAGCATGCCCTTCATGCCCTTGAGGCCTTTCAGCATCTTGAACATGCCGCCCTTGGACGAGAACATCTTCATCATCTTCTGCATCTGCTCGAACTGCGCCAGCAGCTTGTTGACTTCCTGCACCGAGACGCCGGAGCCGGTGGCGATGCGGCGCTTGCGGCTGGCCTTGATCAGTTCCGGCTTGCGGCGCTCGTTCATGGTCATGGCGTTGATGATGCCTTCGATGCGGCGCATGGATTTTTCCGCTTCGGCGCCTTGCACGCCCTTGGCCAGCTGGCCCAGGTCGCCCGGCATTTTTTCCAGCATGCTGGTCATGCCGCCCATCTTCTTCATCTGCTGCATCTGGGTCTTGAAGTCCTCGAGGTCGAAGCCCTTGCCGGATTTCAGCTTCTTGGCCATCTTGGCCGCTTCTTCCTCGTCGATACCCTTCTGCACGTCCTCGATCAGCGACAGCACGTCACCCATGCCGAGGATGCGGCCAGCCAGGCGGTCGGGGTGGAACGGCTCCAGGCCGCCGACTTTCTCGCCCACACCGATAAACTTGATCGGCTTGCCGGTGATGTGGCGCACCGACAGCGCGGCACCGCCGCGCGAGTCGCCGTCCATTTTGGTGAGCACCACGCCGGTCAGCGGCAGCGCCTCGTTGAAGGCCTGGGCAGTGTTCACCGCATCCTGGCCCTGCATGGCGTCGACCACGAACAGGGTTTCGATCGGATTGAGGCAGGCATGCAGCGCCTTGATCTCGGCCATCATCGCTTCGTCGATGGCCAGACGGCCGGCGGTGTCCACCATCAGCACGTCGAAGAAGTGGCGCTTGGCGTGATCCACCGCGGCACGGGCGATGTCTTCCGGCTTCTGGCTGCCGTCGGACGGGAACCACTCCACGCCCACCTGCTCGGCCAGCAGCTTCAGCTGTTCGATGGCGGCCGGGCGGTATACGTCGGCGGACACCACCAGCACCTTCTTCTTCTGCGTTTCCTTCAGCAGTTTGGCCAGCTTGCCCACGGTGGTGGTTTTACCGGCACCCTGCAGGCCGGCCATCAGGATGATGGCGGGTGGAACGGCGGCCAGATTCAGCGCGTCGTTCTTCTCGCCCATCAGCTTGACCAGCTCTTCGTTCACCACGCCGATCATGGCCTGGCTTGGCGTCAGGCTGCCCAGCACTTCCTGGCCCAGCGCACGTTCCTTGACGCTGGCGATAAAGGTCTTGACCACGGGCAGCGCCACGTCGGCCTCCAGCAGCGCCATGCGTACTTCGCGCAGGGCGTCCTGGATATTGGTTTCGCTAAGCCGCGCCTGACCGCGCAAGGTTTTCAGCGCACTGGTTAGGCGTGAGGATAGGTTGTCAAGCATGGGATGTCCTTATGGTCTGCCAACTGCATTCTGCTTGGTGTAGACTTCTGCAATCGTCCATTTTACCACGACCCGGCGCCGGGGCGTGGCGCTCCCCCCAATCAGATGAGTGGCATCCTGTTGATTTTGGTCATTTTGCTGGTGTCCGGCTACCTCGGCCTGTCCTGGCATTTTATCGGTCATTGGCGTGGCCTATCGCTGTGGCCGCGCCAGCCGGGGCGCGAGCATTTCCTGCTGGGCGCCTTGTTGGTGGTGCATGCGCTGGTGCTGATGTTGCCGGTGCTGCGCTTTGGTGCCCTGAGCATGGGGGTTGGGACGGCGCTGTCCCTGCTGGCCTGGATCATGCTGCTGATTTTCTGGACCGGCAGTTATTTCGCCCGCATGGATGGCCTGCAGGTGTTCCTGGTGCCGCTGGCAGCCATTGGCGTGCTGATGGCCGAGGTGCTGCCGATTCCGCATACCTTATATGAGATCAATAATCCGGCATTCCTGCTGCATTTGCTGGTGTCCTTATTGGCTTACAGCCTGTTTGCCATCGGGGCTTTGCTGGCGGTGCTGATGCTGTTGCAGGAGCGTGCGCTGCATGACCGGCGCTTTGCGCTGGCGCGACGCATGCCGCCGTTGCTGGTGCTGGAAAACCTGATGTTTCAGACGCTGGGCACGGGGTTCGTGTTGCTGACCTGCAGCCTGATCAGTGGCGTGTTTTTTGCCGAAGAGGTATTTGGCCGGGCCGTGCCGCTGAGCCATAAGGTCGTGTTTGCCTTCTTGTCCTGGCTGGTGTTCGGCGGCTTGCTGGTTGGCCGCAAGCTGCATGGCTGGCGCGGCCGTATCGCGATCCGCTGGACGCTGGCCGGTTTTGCGTTGTTGCTATTCGGCTATATCGGCAGCAAGGTAGTGCTGCAATTCTTTTTGCATAAATTGTAGTGTTTTGACATAGTGGTATCTCCATTTTTTGTCATGAAGACGGAGGGTTGGCCATGAAAAAGCTGTTTGCCGCATTGTGTGTACTGTTTGTAACGCTGTCGGCCTGGGCCGCAGTGAACGCCAATACCGCCACGGCGCAGCAGTTGGAAGCGCTGAACGGGATCGGTCCGGTCAAGGCCAAGGCCATTGTGGATTTCCGCACGAAGAATGGCCCATTCAAAACCTATGCCGATCTGGAAAAGGTGCCGGGCATCGGTCCGAAGACACTGGAGAAATTGAAAACCGAGCTGGTGGTCAGCGGTGGTGCCGTACCGCCAGCGGCGCCGGCAAAAGCCGCACCGGCTGGCAGCGCCAAGGCCACTCCAGCCGGCACAGCCAAAGCAGTACCGGCAACGTCGCCGGTGAAGAAGCCGTAAGCGTACGGCATGGAAGCACAGGGCCCGACACCGTCGGGTCTTTTTACTTTTTACCGAACAGCGCCAGCGCCAACTCGCGCTGGATGGCGTGCTCCACGATGGGTTCCGGGTAGTCGCGTCCCAGCTGAAAACCACTGGGGAGCGACTTGGCCAGCCACGGTGCATGGATGGCCTTGTTGTCCAGTGCGGCCAGCTCCGGCACATAGCGGCGGATGAACTTGCCGTCCGGGTCGAACTTCTCGGACTGGCTTACCGGGTTGAAGATGCGGAAGTAGGGTTGTGCATCACAGCCAGTAGAGGCCGCCCACTGCCAGCCACCATTGTTAGCCGCAAGATCAAAATCCAGCAGCTTGGCCGCGAAGTAGGCTTCGCCGCGGCGCCAGTCGAGCAAGAGATCCTTTACCAGAAAACTGGCGGCAACCATGCGCAAGCGGTTGTGCATGAAGCCGCTCTGGTTGAGCTGGCGCATGGCGGCATCGACCAGCGGGTAGCCGGTATTGCCTTGGCGCCAGGCATCAAACCAGCTGTCTTGCCCAGGGAAAGCCAGCTGCCGGTACTCGGCCTTGAAGCTCTGTGTTACCACGTCTGGAAAGTGCCATAGCAACTGCTGATAGAACTCGCGCCAGATCAGCTCGTTCAGCCAGCTTGCTGCGCCTTCATCCTCTATGTCCATCGTCAGCCGCACGGCTTCTCTGATAGAGATAGTGCCAAAGCGCAAATGTGCAGACAGGTAGGACACGCCTTTCACCGCAGGGTAGTCACGGCAGGCTTTGTACTGGCTGATGCGCAGGGCGAAGTCCTGCAGTAGCACTTTTCCTCCCGTGCGACCGGTTGGTAGTCGCACTGCTTGCTGCGCGGCGGCGGCAAATCCCAGCTCTGCCAGTGAGAGCAGACTTTGTGCCTCAGTGGGTGGTGCCAGGGCGCCGGCCAACGGGGCGGGGAAGGGCTGGGTCAGTAGCGGTGTGAACTGCTGGCGCCATGCCCGCATGTAAGGGGTAAAGACGGTATACGGCTTGCCTTGCTTGGTGACGACGTCGTCCTGCTCGAAAATCACCTGATCCTTCTCGCTGCGTAGTTCGCGACCCTGTTGCCGTAACTGCGCTGCCACTTGCGCATCGCGCTCCCGCGCGTAGGGTTCGTAATCGCGGTTGCAGTACACCGCATCGCAGTGCAGCTCTGCGGCCAACTGTGGAATCAGTTGGGTTGGATCGCCGTGCAGCACGCGCAGTCCACCGTTGTGCTGGCGTAGCGCGGTATCCAGTTCCTGCAGTGCGGCGTGGATAAATGCCACCCTCCTGTCGTCACGCGGCAGCAAGCGCAGGATGTTTTCGTCGAAAACAAAAACACAGTGGCAGGTTTTGTGGCGCAACAAAGCCCGTGACAGTGCGGCGTTATCAACCGCCCGTAAGTCGCGCCGAAACCACATCAGGCAGGCTGTACTCATCATGAAATGCTCACTGGTGTCGTTATAAAGCAACGCTTTTGTAGGTGTTGTGGGCATTGTTGTCTAGTGGCAACAATGGTGTTTTTTATTTTAAATTCAATAAAAACAATGCTTTGATTACTTTTTTGTGGTGTTGCCCGGGAAGGCTATGAGTACGGGATTTGTTTTTTCGCAACGCCACGTTTATAGTCCGCCACAGATACCGCCGGAATACCGGTGGTCTGGACAGCCCTACCGGAGCCAAGGTTTCGGATAAATCCACGGGCAACATTCGTGATCTCTGAAAGGAACACACATGAAAAAGCTGATCGTTCTGGCTACCCTGGCTGCCCTGCCGGCAGTTGCAATGGCTGACGTTACCATCTCCGGTAACCTGGCTGTTGGCATCGTAAATACCAAGGCCTCTGGCTCTGGCTCCCTGACGACTGAAGATCGCACCAGCGGCGAAATCAAGTTTGCCGGTTCCGACGATCTGGGTAACGGCCTGAAAGGCATCTGGCAGATCGCCTCCCGCATCAACCTGGCGGACACTGCTGATGGCAACACTTTTGCCGGTCGCGATTCCTATGTTGGTCTGGAAGGTGGCTTCGGTCGTCTGACTCTGGGCAACATCTATCTGATGCCGACCTCCGGTGCGATGGCAATCTTCGAGAACGACTCTGCGACTTGGAAGTCCAGCATCTACGACCAAGGTGATCGTTACAACAACACCGTATCGTACAAAACTCCGTCCTTTAGCGGCTTTACTGCTACCGTGCAGCACAGCTTCGGTAGCGGTACCACTAGCAGCGTAGATGACACTACTCGCGAAGCAGACAAGCTGTACTCCCAAGCCATCAGCTTGGCATACGAAGGTGATGGCTGGACCGTTTCCTACGATGCTTCCCGCTCCAAGCTGGACACCCTGGGTACCACCAGCGACACCAAATACAAGACCCTACATGAGCTGAATGCTTCCGTAACTCTGAGCGATCTGACCCTGATGGCCGGTTATGCACGCGGCGTGAATAACTTCCCGAGTGATGATGATGGCGAAGGCACTGTAACTGCGCCGACCGTTGACCACGTGAAGCGTAGCGGTTGGGGCCTGGCTGCTTCCTACGCGCTGGGCAACTTCACCCCGAAAATCGGCTTCTGGAAAGAAGGCGATGCTAAGGCTGATGGCGAAAACGCAAACGATGGTCACAAGACTTGGGCCGTTGGTGTTGAATACGCCCTGTCCAAGCGCACCCGTGCTGGTGTAGAGCTGGTTAAAGTTAACTACGATGACAACGCTACCGCTGATCTGCGTGAAGCTACCATCTACCTGGGCACCAAGTTCTAATTTGGTTGTACCGGTTTGAAAAAGGCTGCCTCGGCAGCCTTTTTTTATTGCTGTCGAAGGTTGGCAGGGCATTGCCAAAGCTGGGTTAGCGGTTAATATGCCGCTATAACGGATAGCGGGATGCAATTCATGCAAGTGGCAGGGAGTCGTATGGAGAATGTGGCCATTTCCGGCTTGAGCCGGGCCTTGGTTCAGAGTGAGTTGCTGCTGGCCAGTGATGCGGAGTCCATCATCAAGCTGGCACAGACTGGCGGTGTCTCGTTTGTCGAGCAGTTGGTGCAAAGCAAGAAAATGTCGGCGCAAGACGTCGCCCTGTTTGCTTCTGCCACCTTTGGTCTGCCCTTGTATGACCTGAGTCGGCACAATAGTGACACTATGCCACGCGGCCTGTTGGAGCAGGACTTCATTGCGGCCAACCGTTTGTTGCCACTGTTTCGCCGTGGCAACCGCCTGTATATCGCCATTTCCGACCCGACGCAGAGCAGCGTGCTGCATGCCATTACCTTTAAGACCGGGCTGACGGTTGAATGTGTGGTGGTTGAGGACGACAAGCTGGGGGTGCTGGTTGGCCGCCTGGCGGAAAACTCGATGGCCGCCATCAATAGTCTGGCCGCAGAAGAGTTTGGCGAGCTGGAAATTGCCGACCCAGACGCCGAGCCGGCTAGCGATGGCCTGCCTGATGTTGACGATGCCCCTGTCGTTCGCTTTGTGAACAAGCTTATGGTGGATGCGATCAATGGCGGCGCGTCGGATATCCACTTCGAGCCGTATGAAAAGTTCTACCGTATCCGCTACCGTGTTGATGGTGTGCTGAAGGAGGTGGCGCAGCCGCCGCTGGCAATCAAGGAAAAGCTGGCCTCGCGCATCAAGGTAGTGTCCAAGATGGACATCTCCGAGCGCCGCGTGCCGCAGGATGGACGCTTGAAGCTGGTGTTGTCCAAACACAAGGCAGTGGATTTCCGGGTCAGTACCTTGCCGACGTTGTATGGCGAAAAGATCGTGATGCGGATTCTCGACTCTTCCGCCGCCTCGCTGGATATCGAGCAACTGGGTTTCGAGCCGGAACAAAAAGAGCAGCTGCTGCGGGCGATTGCCCGCCCATACGGCATGGTGCTGGTGACGGGGCCGACCGGTAGCGGCAAGACGGTTTCGCTGTATACCTGTCTGAACATTCTCAACAAGCCGGACAGCAATATCTCTACCGCGGAAGACCCGGTGGAAATCAATCTGCCCGGCATCAATCAGGTCAACGTGAATGAAAAAGCCGGCCTGACGTTTGCCTCGGCATTGCGGGCTTTCCTGCGGCAGGATCCGGACATCATCATGGTGGGCGAGATTCGCGACTTTGAAACTGCGGATATTGCCATCAAGGCCGCCCAGACCGGCCACCTGGTGTTCTCCACCCTGCATACCAACAATGCCCCGGCCACGCTGAACCGCTTGCTGAACATGGGGGTGGCGCCATTCAACATCGCCAGCTCGGTGCTGCTGATCATGGCGCAGCGTCTGGCGCGACGGTTATGTAGTCATTGCAAGCAGCCGGTGGAGATCCCGCAGACCGCATTGCTGCGCGCCGGCTTCCGGCAGGAAGAGCTGGATGGCAGCTGGACGCCTTATGGCCCGGTGGGGTGTGATCAGTGTCGTGGCACTGGTTACAAGGGGCGTACCGGCATTTACGAAATCATGCCGATTACCGATGCGATGATTCGACTGATCATGAGCGATGGCAACGCCGTGCAGATCGATGACCTGGCGCGCGCGGAGGGCATGGTTGATCTGCGCCGTGCCGGCTTGCTGAAGGTGATGCGTGGCGTGACCTCGCTGACCGAAATTGAAGCCGTAACCAACGAATAATCGACAGGATGGCAAGCATGGCGGGAACGGTAAGCAAGAAAGCGGTTGCCCATATCTGGAACTGGGAAGGCAAGGATCGTACCGGCAAACTGATCCGTGGCGAGATTCGGGCGGAGTCCGAAATCGTCGCCAAGGCGCAGCTGCGTCGTCAGGGCATCAATGTCAGCAAGGTAAACAAGCGCAAGCCCAAGTTTGGCCAGAAGGTGACGGAAAAAGACGTCGCACTGTTTACGCGCCAGCTGTCCAGCATGATGAAGGCCGGGGTGCCCTTGCTGCAGGCCTTCGACATCGCGGCAAAAGGGCTCAGCAACGCGCTGTTCACCCGCATTCTGCTGGACGTACGTGCGGAAGTGGAGATCGGTAGCAGCCTGGCGGACGCCTTCCGCAAGTATCCGCTGTATTTTGATGGCCTGTTCTGCAACCTGGTGGCCGCCGGTGAGGCCGGTGGTGTGCTGGATGCGCTGCTGGAAAAACTGGCCACCTATAAGGAAAAAGTGCTGGCCATCAAGGGCAAGATCAAATCGGCACTGGTATATCCGGCTGCCATTATCGCCACGGCGTTCATCATTACGGCGGTGATCCTGATTTACGTGATCCCGGCGTTCAAGGAGCTGTTCTCCAGCTTCGGTGCCGACTTGCCGACGCCGACGCTGATTGTCATCAAGCTGTCAGATGTGTTTGTCGAATACTGGTGGATGATTTTCGGCACGCTCTTCGGCGGTATCTGGGGTATTGCCTATGCCTATAAACGCTCGGCGAAAATGCAGGACGGGCTTGACCGCATCATCCTGAAAGTGCCGGTAATTGGCGAGGTGGTACGCAAGGCCACGATTGCGCGCTGGTGCCGCACACTATCTACCATGTTTACTGCGGGTGTGCCGCTGGTGGAGGCGCTGGATTCGGTTGGTGGCGCGGCCGGCAACAAGATCTATGCCGATGCTACCAAGGTGATCCAGAACGATGTAATGACCGGCTCGACACTGAATGCCTCCATGCAGCGCAGCAATCTGTTTCCCAATATGGTGCTGCAAATGACTGCCATCGGCGAGGAGTCCGGGGCGCTGGATGACATGCTGGACAAGGTCGCGGACTTCTACGAAGAAGAAGTCGACAATGCGGTGGCCTCGCTGTCCAGCCTGCTGGAACCGATGATCATGATCATCCTGGGGGTACTGATTGGCGGCCTGGTGGTGGCCATGTACATGCCGATCTTCAAGATGGGTCAGGTGGTTGGTTGATGCTGGACACGATAACAATGCTGCCGTCGGCGGCACAAATCGGTTTGGCGCTGGTGCTGGGCCTGCTGGTGGGCAGTTTCCTCAATGTGGTGATTTACCGGCTGCCCAAGATGATGGAGCAGCGCTGGCTGGCGGAGTGTGCCGAATTACAGGGGCAGCAAGCGCCTGCGGCCAACTACAACCTGTTCTTCCCGCCATCGGCCTGCGTGCATTGCCAGGCGCCCATTCGTGCCTGGCAGAACATCCCGCTGCTGAGCTTTGCGCTGCAGCGCGGGCGTTGCAGCCATTGTCACGGCGCCATCTCCTGGCGTTATCCGCTGGTGGAGCTGGTTGCCGGCCTGCTGCTGGCCGGCTTTGCCTGGCACTGGGGCCTGGGCGCGACGTGGCTGTGGGCCAGCGTGTTCGGCCTGACGCTGCTGGTGCTGACCCTGATCGATGCTGCCACCCAGTTATTGCCGGACGATCTGACCCTGCCATTGCTGTGGCTGGGCTTGCTTTATAACCTGGATGACAGCTTTGTACCGCTGTCGCAGGCAGTAGTCGGTGCGATGGCCGGTTACCTGGCGTTGTGGAGCGTGTACTGGCTGTTCAAACTGGCGACCGGCAAAGAGGGCATGGGCTACGGCGACTTCAAGTTGCTGGCGGCGCTGGGCGCATGGCTGGGCTGGCAGATGCTGCCGCTGATCATCCTGTTGTCGTCGCTGGTGGGGGCGCTGGTGGGCATCGGCTTGATGCTGACGGCTCGCCACGGGCGCGGCCAACCTTTGCCTTTCGGCCCGTATCTTGCCGCCGCCGGGCTGCTGGCATTCCTGTGGGGCAAGCCGATCATGGCTTGGTATCTGGGTGCTTAAGCCGGTCGTTGGCCTGACCGGTGGCATCGGCTCCGGCAAATCCACGGTGGCACAGTTGTTTGCCGAGCATGGCGTGTGCTGCGTCGATGCCGATGCGGTCGCCCATCAGCTCACGGCCGTTGGCGGTGCGGCGATGGCGGCCATCCGTACTGCCTTTGGGGATGCGGTGGTGACGGTCGATGGCGCCTTGGATCGCACGGTGATGCGGCAGCGCGTGTTTACCGAGCCGGCCGAACGGCAGCGGCTGGAAGCCATTCTGCATCCGTTGATTCGTGCTGAAAGCCTGCGGCAGCTGGCTGCGGCACCCGGGCCGTATGTGTTGCTGGCGGTGCCATTGCTGTTTGAAAACCCGGCCTTCCAGGCGCTGGTGCAGCGTAGTCTGCTGGTGGATTGCCCGGAAGACATGCAGCACCAGCGCGTGATGGCGCGTAGCGGCTTGGCCGCAGAGCAGGTGGCGGCGATCATCGCCGCGCAGATGCCGCGCCAGCAAAGGCTGCAGTTGGCCGATGACGTGATTCACAATAGCGGCGGGCTGGCCGATTTGGCGCTTCAAGTTGATGACAAACACCGCTATTATCTAGCCTGCTTTGGCTTGCCGGCTCCGGCATGACGTTACGAACCAACGGATACCCGCCGTGACCAGTTTCGAGTTCCCCATCACCGAACGAACCCGTACCTTGCTTCGCCTGGAGCAGGTGTACCAGCGGCTGGTGTTCTTTATGGCGCAGGACGAGGCCAATTGTCATCACGTGGCGTTGATGGCCTTGTTCGAGGTGCTGGAGTCTGCCGGTCGCACCGAGTTGAAATCCGAGCTGCTGCAGGAGCTGGAGCGGCAGAAACTGGCGCTGGAAGCTCTGCGGGATAATCCGGTGATCGCCCAGAACGCGCTGGACGCCGTGCTGGAGGAGATCGAACAGACGGCGACCAGCCTGCTCGAAATCAGCGGCAAGTTCGGCCAGCATCTGCGTGAAAACGAATGGCTGATGGCTATCAAGCAACGCTCGGTGATTCCCGGTGGCACCTGCCAGTTCGATCTGCCGTCCTATCATCTGTGGCTGCAGCGCGAGAGCGAAGCCCGCCGTATCGACCTGCTGCGTTGGGCCGCCCCGCTGATGCCGACATCGCGTGCCGCCACCGTGCTGCTCAAGCTGCTGCGCGACAGCGGCAAGGCCTACCAGTACACTGCGCGCCGTGGTGCCTTCCAGCAGATGTCCGGCGGCAAGGCGGTGCAGCTGATCCGCGTTTCCTACGATGCGCGCTTGCAGATCGTGCCGGAGATTTCCGCCAACAAATACGCACTCAATGTTCGCTTCATCAATGCCGGTACCGGCGAGGTTCGCGCCCGCCAGGTGGAAGATGATGTGGATTTCACCCTGACCTATTGCAAGTTCTGAATCATGCCGTCCGAGAAAACCGTTGCCTGTCCGCAGTGCCGCCAAGCTGTCGCCTGGGGGCCGCAAAGCCCGTTCCGTCCCTTCTGCAGCGAGCGCTGCCGGCTGATCGACCTGGGGCAGTGGGCCGATGAAAGCTACCGCGTGCCGGTGTCCGGCGACGACCCGATGCGCGAGCTGGAGCAGCTGTAAGGCATGCGGCCAACATGACAAAGCCGCCCGGGAGGGCGGCTTTTTGTTGTCTGCGGCGGTTTACACCCGGGCGATGGCGGCGCCTTGGGCAAAGTAGCTGCGCACCCCGGACAGGATGGCGTCGGCCATCTGCTGCTGGAAGTCCGGGTCTACCAGCTTCTGCTCTTCTTCCGGGTGGCTGATGAAGGCGGTTTCCACCAGGATGGACGGGATGTCCGGCGCTTTCAGCACCGCGAATCCCGCCTGCTCCACCTTGTCCTTGTGCAGCTTGTTGAGGTTGCTCAGCCGGCCCAGCACCGACTTGCCCAGTTTCAGGCTGTCGTTGATGGTGGCGGTCTGGGTCAGGTCGAGCAGGGTATGCGCCAGGTATTTGTCCTTGCCGCCGATCTTCACGCCGCCGACCATGTCGGCATCGTTCTGGGTTTTGGCCAGGAAGCGCGCCATGGTACTGGTGGCGCCGTTTTCCGACAGCGCGAACACCGAGGAGCCGCGTGCGGAACGGTTGTCCACCGCGTCGGCATGCACCGAGATGAACAGGTCGGCATTCAGCTTGCGCGCCTTGGCGACGCGCACGCCCAGCGGCAGGAACACGTCCTCGTCGCGGGTCAGCACCGCGCGCATGTTCTTTTCGCCATCGATCAGCTTTTTCAGCTGGCGGCTGATCTTCAGCACCACGTCTTTCTCGCGGATACCGCTGGGGCCGATGGCGCCCGGGTCCTCACCGCCATGGCCGGGGTCGATCACGATGGTGAGGGTGCGCCCCGGGCCGCTCTTGTCCTTGCCGCCGCGCGGCGCGCTGTTGTCCAGCTGACCCTTGTTGTAATCCTCCAGCAGTGCCAGCAGCGGATCATCCTGTTGCGCATCGGCCGGGTAGAGGTCCAGCACCAGCCGGTGCTGGTATTCGCCCACCGGCTTCAGCGAGAAGATCTGCGGCTTGACCTCGTTGCGCAGGTCCAGCACCAGCCGCACCGTGTCGTTGTTAAACTGCCCGGCGCGCGCCATGCGGATGAACGGGTCGGCACTCTGGATCTGCTTGCTCAGCTCCTGCAGCACACCGGTCAGCTGCACGCCTTCCAGGTCCACCACCAGCCGGTTGGGATTGGCCAGCGAGAAGTGCTTGTAGCGAATCTCGCTGCTGGCCTCGATGGTGACGCGGGTATAGGTGGACGATGGCCATACGCGCACGGCCACCACCTGGCTGCTGGCGGCCAGGCCGATACGGCTGACCGTCAGCAAAAAGGTGGCGGCAGCGGCACCGATCAGCTTGCGGCGGTCAGAGTCTGGTAGCGGGTGAGGCATGCTGTTCCTGTTTCACTATGGGCAACAAGGCGATAGTTGCGACCATCGCCGGCCAGCTGGAGTTCCAGCGTCAGATCCGGAGCCGGCAGTACACCGGCGGCTTTTTGCGGCCACTCCACGATGCAGAGCGTATCCGCGGCCAAGTAATCGGCAAAACCGGCGTCGAACCATTCCTGCGGATCGTTGAAGCGGTATAAATCGAAATGATGCACGGTGGCGAGCGGCAGCGGATAGCTTTCCACCAGTGTGTAGGTGGGGCTCTTTACCCTGCCGGCATGGCCCAGCCCGCGCAGCAGGCCGCGGGTAAACGTGGTCTTGCCGGCGCCCAGGTCGCCATGCAGCTGCAATTGCAGGCCGGGCTGCAGGCTGGCGGCCAGCGTCTGCCCCAGTTGCAGCGTGGCGGCTTCGTCGCTGAGAAAGCCTGCGACACTGGTATGATCCGTCGCCATGAATGAAATGTCCGTGCAAAACGAGAATTATCGCCATTTGGCCAGCCAAATCAAGGCTTGGGCGCAGGAGCTCGGCTTTGCCGACGCGTGCATCACCCGCGCCGAGCTGCCGGCCGCGGCCGAGACCACGTTGGCCGCATGGCTGGCGGAGGGGTGCCATGGCGAAATGGACTACATGGCGCGCCACGGCAGCCTGCGGCTGCGGCCGGCGGAGCTGGTGCCGGGCACGCTGCGGGTGATCAGCTTGCGCATGCATTACTGGCCGGGCGAGGCGGCGGCGGCGGACGCGGTGCTGGCGGATGCGTCGCGCGCCTATATCTCGCGTTACGCGCTGGGGCGCGACTATCACAAGGTGCTGCGCAACCGGCTGCAAAAACTGGCCGAACGCATCTCCGCCGCCGATCCGGCGCACCAGTTCCGCGTATTCACCGACAGCGCGCCGCTGGCCGAAGTGGCGCTGGCGGCGCAGGCCGGGCAGGGCTGGCGCGGCAAGCACACCCTGCTGCTCAACAAGCAGCAGGGCTCGCTGTTCTTCCTGGGCGAAATTCTGACCAACCTGCCATTGCCGGAAGATGACAGCGAGGTGGCGCATTGCGGCCGCTGCACGCGCTGTCTCGATATCTGCCCCACCGGCGCCATCGTAGCGCCGTACAAGGTGGATGCGCGGCGCTGCATCTCCTACCTCACCATCGAGCTGAAAGGCGTGATCCCCGAGCCGCTGCGGTCGCTGATCGGCAACCGCGTCTACGGCTGCGACGACTGCCAGCTGGTCTGTCCGTGGAACCGCTTCGCGGTGCCGACGGCGGAGGCGGACTTCGCCGTGCGCCACGGCCTGGACGATGTCAGCCTGCTGCAGTTGTTCGGCTGGGACGAGGCGACCTTCCAGCAGCGCATGGCCGGCAGCCCGATCTATCGCATCGGCTACGGCAAGTGGCTGTCGAATCTCGCCGTCGGGCTGGGCAATGCGCCGTACGACGCGGCCATTGTGGCCGCACTGCGGCAGCGGCTGGACGATGGCGACGAACGGGTGCGCGAGTCGGTGGCCTGGGCGTTGCGGCGGCAGCTGCAGGCGGGCGGGCAGGAGCAGCAATAAGGTTGGCCGCATGCGGCCAACCTTGTGCGGTTACTGCAGCGGCTTGGTGAAGTGGAACGACGAGATCACGAAGCCATGGCGCAGGTACAGCTTGTGCGCCGCGGTGCGCCAGGTGCCGGAGTCCAGCACCAGGAAACCACAGCCCAGTGCGCGGGCCTCGGTCTCGCACCAGTCCAGCATCAGGCTGCCGACGCCCTGCGAGCGCACGGCCTCGTCGGTGACCAGGTCGTCCACATACAGCCGCATGTCTTCGTAGGTGTTTTCGTAGACGCGGTACAGGCCCAGCGCCACCACCTTGTCACCGTCGTCCAGCGCGGCGATCAGCCGCGCGCCATAGCTGCAGATGCGGCCCATCTTGGCGACATAGTCGGCGCCACTTTCCGGCAGCATCGGCCGCAGCTGGCGGTGCACCGGGAAGGCGGCGGCCAGCAGTGCCGGCTCCACGATGCGCCCCTGTTCATCGCAGAGGCGCACGATGCGCAGGCGGCCCATCAATCGGCACGCGACGGTGCGATCACCAGCGATTCGCCTTCCAGCACCACCTTGCCTTTCACCAGGCAGGCGGTGGCGAACTTGACCCGCTTTTTCGCCGGGTCCAGCTCGGTGACGGTGACGCGGGCGGTGACGGTTTCGCCGATCTTGACCGGCGCCTTGAACTTGGTGGATTGCGACAGATAGATGGTGCCGTTGCCCGGCAGGCGGGTGCCCACCACGGTGGAGATCAGGCCGGCGGTCAGCATGCCGTGGGCGATGCGGGTCTTGAACATCGACGCTTCGGCGTATTCCTGGTTGATGTGCACCGGGTTGTCGTCGCCGGAAACTGCGGCGAACATCAGGATGTCGGCTTCGGTGATGGTCTTGGCGTATTCGGCGGAATCGCCGATCTGGATGTCTTCAAAAAAAACCGTCATGGGGGCTCCCTGGGCAAAGTGAAAACCGCAACGGCCAGCAAAGGTTGGCCGCTGTCATTCAGCATGCGCTCCTGCCTGTGTTTTATTGTTATGACGTGCTCAATGTTGCAGCGCATTCTTGCATGCTTTCCCTCAAATGCAAATTGCGGGGAAATCGCGTAATATCACCCCACCCCTGTTGTACTGCAGTTGCTTTGTAGTCAATTCACCAATTAAACGCTCGTTTGATAGTGCGCCTGGCGCCCGCCGCGCGGCGACACGGGACGAGTTGTTTCAACCAGAGAGTTCGCTGGAGGAATATGAAAGCTCTAGTCGCTGTGAAGCGCGTTGTTGATTACAACGTGAAAGTGCGAGTCAAGGCCGACGGCACCGATGTGGATGTCGCCAACGTCAAGTTCTCGATGAACCCGTTCGACGAAATCGCGGTGGAAGAGGCCGTGCGCCTGAAGGAAGCCGGCAAGGTCACCGAGATCGTGGTGGTATCGATGGGGGTGAAGCAGTGCGAGGAAACCCTGCGCACTGCACTGGCCATGGGTGCCGACCGTGCCATCCTGGTGGAAACCGATGCCGAACTGCAGCCGCTGGCGGTGGCCAAGCTGCTGAAGGCGGTAGCCGACAAGGAACAGCCGCAGCTGCTGATCGTCGGCAAGCAGGCCATCGATGACGATGCCAACCAGACCGGCCAGATGACTGCCGCGCTGCTGGGCTGGGCGCAAGGCACTTTCGCCTCCAAGGTGGACGTGGCTGCCGAAACCGTGGACGTGACCCGCGAAGTGGATGGCGGCCTGGAAACCGTCAAGCTGCGCCTGCCGGCGGTGGTGACCACCGACCTGCGCCTGAACGAGCCGCGCTACGTCAAGCTGCCGAACATCATGGCCGCCAAGAAGAAGCCGCTGGACAAGACCACCCCGGCCGAGCTGGGCGTGGACGCTGCCCCGCGTCTGAAAACCCTGAAAGTGGCCGAACCGGCCAAGCGCTCCGCCGGCATCAAGGTGGCCAACGCTGCCGAGCTGGTGGCCAAACTCAAGAACGACGCAAAGGTGCTGTAAGCCATGGCTATTCTCGTTATCGCTGAACACGACAACCAGAGCCTGAAAGCAGGCACCCTCAACACCGTTACCGCCGCCGCCAAACTGGGCGAAGTGCACGTGCTGGTAGCCGGCCACAATGCCGCCGCCGCTGCCGATGCCGCCAAATCCGTGGCTGGCGTGGCCAAGGTACTGCTGGCCGACAGCGCCGCCTACGCGCACGGCCTGGCCGAGAACGTGGCACCGCTGGTGGTGGATCTGGCCAAGGGCTACAGCCACGTGCTGGCCCCGGCTACCTCCTACGGCAAGAACCTGCTGCCGCGCGTGGCCGCGCTGCTGGACGTGGCGCAGATCTCCGACATCATCGCCATCGAATCCGCCGACACCTTCGTGCGTCCGGTTTACGCCGGCAACGTACTGGCCACCGTGCAGTCGTCCGACAGCATCAAGGTGATCACCGTGCGCACCACTGCTTTCGAAGCAGCGGCTGCCGGCGGTGCGGCCAACGTTGAAAGCGTTGCCGCCGCTGCCGATGCCGCGCTGTCGAGCTTTGTCGGCCAGGAGCTGACCAAGTCCGACCGCCCGGAACTGGGCGCCGCCAAGATCATCGTGTCCGGTGGTCGCGCGCTGGGTTCCGAGCAGCAGTTCAAGGCAGTGATCGAGCCGCTGGCCGACAAGCTGGGCGCAGCCGTGGGTGCTTCCCGCGCCGCGGTGGACGCCGGCTACGCGCCGAACGACTACCAGGTCGGTCAGACCGGCAAGGTAGTTGCGCCGCAGCTGTACGTGGCGGTGGGCATCTCCGGTGCCATCCAGCATCTGGCCGGCATGAAGGATTCCAAGGTGATCGTGGCGATCAACAAGGATGAAGAAGCGCCGATCTTCCAGGTGGCCGACTACGGCATCGTCGGTGACCTGTTCACCGTGGTGCCGGAGCTGATTGCCGAGCTGTCCAAGTAATACCCGCTGTACCCATAAAACAAGGCGTGGTGCCACGATGCCATGCCATACAAGAAGGCCGGCCATGACCGGTTCGTCTGGGGAATACCTGCCGCACACGCGGCGGGCATGTCCGTTGGCGGACAGCATGGCCGGCCTTTTTGCACGACGAAGGTTTAATCACGAGGAGCTGTACCCATGATCTACAAGGCACCAAGCAAAGACATCCGCTTCGCCCTCAACGAGCTGGCGGAGCTGCCGGCCATCTGCACCCTGCCGGGCTACGAAGACTGCAGCGTCGAGCTGACCGACGCCATCCTAGAAGAAGGCGCCAAGTTCGCCGAGAACGTGCTGGCCCCGATCAACCGCAACGGCGACAAGGGCGCCAAGTGGGCGCCGGACTACAGCGTCACCGCCGCCGAAGGCTTCAAGGATGCTTGGCTGCAGTATGTGGAGGCCGGCTGGGTGGGGCTGCGCGCCCCGGCGGACTTTGGCGGCCAGGGCCTGCCGGCACTGGTGGCGATTGCCGCCGAGGAAATGTGGTGCTCGGCCAACCTGGCGTTCTCGCTGGCGCCGCTGCTGACCCTGGGGGCGGTGGAAGCCATCAACCATCACGCCTCCGACGAATTGAAAGCCGTCTACCTGCCGCGCATGTCCAGCGGCGAGTGGACCGGCACCATGAACCTTACCGAGCCGCAGGCCGGCTCCGACCTGGCGCAGGTGCGCAGCAAGGCCGTACCGGTGGGGGACGGCAGCTACAAGATCAGCGGCCAGAAGATTTTCATCACCTGGGGCGAGCACGACATGGCGGACAACATCGTCCACCTGGTGCTGGCCCGTCTGCCGGATGCACCGGCCGGGGTGAAGGGCATTTCGCTGTTCATCGTGCCCAAACTCCTGGTCAATGCCGACGGCAGTCTGGGTGCGCGCAACGACGTGCGCTGCGTGTCGCTGGAACACAAGCTGGGCATTCACGGCAGCCCCACCGCGGTGATGAGCTTCGGTGACGAAAGCGGCGCCATCGGCTACCTGGTGGGCGAGGCCAACAAGGGCCTGGCTTATATGTTCACCATGATGAACCACGCCCGCCTGGGCGTGGGTGTGGAAGGCATGGCGGTATCCGAGCGCGCCTACCAGAAGGCGGTGGAGTACGCCCGTGACCGCGTGCAGAGCCGTGCCGTCGGCAGCGCGGACCCGGCCGGCGTGGCCATTATCCGTCACCCGGACGTGCGCCGCATGCTGATGACCATGAAGGCGCAGATCGAGGCGCAGCGCGCACTGGCCTTCTATGCCGCCGCCGCGCTTGACCGTGCCGCCCGCCACCCGGTGGCCAGCGAAGCGGCGCGCAACCAGGCGCTGGTCAACTTCCTGATCCCGATCGTGAAGGGCTGGAACACCGAACAGGCCAACGAGATCACCAGCCTGGCAGTGCAGGTGCATGGCGGCATGGGTTTCATCGAGGAAACCGGTGTTGCCCAGTACTACCGCGATGCGCGCATCACCGCCATCTACGAAGGCACCACTGGCATCCAGGCGCTGGACCTGATCGGCCGCAAGACCGCGGCGGAAGACGGCGCCACCGCGCGCTGGTTGCTGGAAGAAGTGCGTGTCACCGCCGGCAAGTTGGCCGCCGCCGGCTACGCCAGCATGGCGGCCAACCTTGAGGCCGCTGCCAAGGAGGCCGAGCGTTGCGTGGCCTTTATCCTAGACACTTTCGGCGCCAACCCGGCGCTGGCTGCCGCAGGCTCGGTACCGTTCCTCAAGCTGATGGGCATCGTGCTCGGCGGCTGGATGATGGGGCGCGCCGCGCTGATCGCCCGCGCGCAGCAGGGTGACGAGGATGCAGATGGCGAGTTCCTGGCCGCCAAGATCGTCACCGCGCGCTTCTACGCCGAGCACCTGCTGCCGCAGGCGAGCGGCCTGGCAGCGGCTATCGTGGATGGTGCCGGCAGTGTGCTGGAGCTGGACGAAAGCCTGTTCTGATACGGCTGGCAAGCGCCCCGCATGGCGGGGTGCTTTGCCGCATGACAGGCAGTGGTAACGCTGGCGTCAGCCTGGCTGACGCCAGCGTAAACTTAGGAAGTTACCCCGATTGTCCACCTGGACGGCTTGCCGAAAACGGATTTCGTGTTATAATCGAAAAGTTTATCCGAACGGGACATGCGCAAGCCGCGCGGTGTCCCGTTTGTTGTATAAGTGATTAAAAAAACACTATTCTCAGGAGCCAGCCAGTGACAACCGTACCCGCGATTCTTGCCTTGGCTGACGGCACGCTGTTCAAAGGCGTAGCCATCGGTGCCAATGGCCACACCGTCGGAGAGGTGGTATTCAATACCGCCATTACCGGTTATCAGGAGATCCTCACCGATCCGTCCTATACCCGGCAGATCGTCACCCTGACTTATCCGCATATTGGTAATGTCGGCGCGAACTCGGAAGACACCGAGTCCCGCGCCGTTTTTGCATCCGGTCTGATCATCCGTGATCTGCCGCTGCTGCACAGCAACTTCCGTGCGGAAGCCTCGCTGTCGGATTACCTCAAGCAGAACAACGTCGTCGCCATCGCCGACATCGATACCCGTAAACTCACCCGCCTGCTGCGCGAAACCGGCGCCCAGGCCGGCTGCATCATGGCCGGCGACATCGACGAGGCCCGTGCCATCGAGTTGGCCCGCGGCTTCGGCAGCATGGCCGGCCAGGATCTGGCTCAGGTCGTTAGCTGCGAGCAAGCGTATGAGTGGAACACCCGCGAATGGCGTCTGGGCCAGGGCTACACTGCCCAGACCGAGGCCCCGTTCCACGTGGTGGCCTACGACTACGGCGTGAAGCACAACATCCTGCGCATGCTGGCCGAGCGCGGCTGCAAGCTGACCGTGGTGCCGGCCAAGACCCCGGCCAAGGACGTGCTGGCGCTGAAGCCGAACGGCGTGTTCCTGTCCAACGGCCCGGGCGACCCGGAACCGTGCGACTACGCCATCACCGCCATCCGCGAACTGCTGGACAGCAAGCTGCCGGTATTCGGCATCTGCCTGGGCCACCAGCTGCTGGGCCTGGCTTCCGGCGGCAAGACTTCCAAGATGAAGTTCGGCCACCACGGCGCCAACCACCCGGTGCAGGATCTGGATTCCGGCCGCGTGATGATCACCAGCCAGAACCACGGCTTCCAGGTGGACGAGACCAGCCTGCCGGCCAACGTGCGCGTAACCCACCGTTCGCTGTTCGATGGCACCGTGCAGGGCATCGCGCTGACCGACCGTCCGGCATTCTCCTTCCAGGGCCACCCGGAAGCGAGCCCGGGTCCGGAAGACGTGGCCTACCTGTTTGACCGCTTCATCTCTGCCATGGCAGATAGCAAGACTGCCTGATCCAAGGAGCGCATCATGTTTGGCATAACCGACCTGACCACCTACATCCTCGGCACCATCTTCATTGTGCTGCTGCCGGGCCCCAACTCGATGTACGTGCTATCCGTGGCCGCCCAGCGCGGCGTCAAGGCCGGTTTTGCCGGAGCCGCCGGCGTGTTCGTCGGCGACTTCATCCTGATGACGCTGGCCGCCACTGGCGCGGCCGGCTTGCTGAAAGCCAACCCGGCGCTGTTCGCCGTGGTGAAGTACCTTGGCGGCGGCTACCTGGCGTGGGTAGGCATCAACATGCTGCGCGGCGCGCTGCGGGCGCTGCGCAACCGCGGAGCTGCCGAAGCCGGCACCGCGCAGACAGTGAATGCGGCCAACCCGTTCGTACGGGCGCTGGTCATCAGCCTGATGAACCCCAAGGCCATCCTGTTCTTCGTGTCCTTCTTCGTGCAGTTTGTTGACCCGGCCTACGCCTACCCGGCGCTGACCTTCGCCATCCTCGGCGGCATCCTGCAGTGCTTCAGCGTGCTGTACCTGACCGCCATCATCGTCGCCGGCTTCCGTCTGGCCGCAGCGTTCCGTCGCCGCCGCAAGTTGGCCGCATCGCTGTCCGGTACCGCGGGCGCGATGTTTGTCGGTTTTGGCGCCAAGTTGGCCGCAGCAAGCCTGTGAACTGAATCATTGAATTGAATTGAGCGAATACGATGCCGAAACGTACTGATATCAAGAGCATTCTCATTATTGGCGCCGGCCCGATCGTCATCGGCCAGGCGTGCGAATTCGACTACTCCGGCGCCCAGGCCTGCAAGGCGCTGCGCGAAGAGGGTTACAAAGTCATTCTGGTGAACTCCAACCCGGCCACCATCATGACCGACCCGAACATGGCCGACGTCACCTACATCGAGCCGATTACCTGGCCGGTGGTGGAAAAGATCATCGCCAAGGAGCGTCCGGACGCGATCCTGCCGACCATGGGCGGCCAGACCGCGCTGAACTGCGCGCTGGACCTGGCGCGCAACGGCGTGCTGGAGAAGTACAAGGTGGAGCTGATCGGCGCCACCGAAGACGCCATCGACAAGGCGGAAGACCGCGGCCGCTTCAAGGAAGCCATGGCCAAGATCGGCCTGTCCTGCCCGCTGTCCTTCGTCTGCCACACCATGGAAGAGTCGCTGGAGGCGCAGGCCAAGGTCGGTTTCCCGACCCTGATCCGCCCGTCGTTCACCATGGGCGGCTCCGGCGGTGGTATCGCCTACAACAAGGAAGAGTTCCTGGCCATCTGCGAGCGCGGTTTCGAAGCCTCGCCGACCCATGAGCTGCTGATCGAACAATCGGTACTCGGCTGGAAAGAGTACGAGATGGAAGTGGTGCGCGATCGCAACGACAACTGCATCATCATCTGCTCGATCGAAAACTTCGACCCGATGGGCGTGCACACCGGCGACTCCATCACCGTGGCCCCGGCGCAGACGCTGACCGACAAGGAATACCAGATCATGCGCAATGCCTCGCTGGCAGTGCTGCGTGAAATTGGCGTCGATACCGGCGGTTCCAACGTGCAGTTCGCCACCAACCCGGACACCGGCGAGATGATCGTCATCGAGATGAACCCGCGGGTGTCGCGTTCCTCGGCGCTGGCTTCCAAGGCTACCGGCTTCCCGATCGCCAAGGTCGCCGCCAAGCTGGCGGTGGGCTACACCCTGGACGAACTGCGCAACGAGATCACCGGCGGCGCCACCCCGGCCTCGTTCGAGCCGTCCATCGACTACGTGGTCACCAAGATTCCGCGTTTCGCCTTCGAGAAATTCCCGCAGGCCGACGACCGCCTGACCACCCAGATGAAGTCGGTGGGCGAAGTGATGGCCATGGGCCGCACGCTGCAAGAATCGATGCAGAAAGCGCTGCGTGGCCTGGAGACCGGTCTGTCCGGTTTCAATCCGGTCACCAGCAACGAAGAAACCATCCGTCACGAGCTGGGCGCGCCCGGTCCGGAACGCATCCTGTACGTGGCCGACGCCTTCCGCATCGGCATGAGCCGTGACGACATCTTTGCCGTCAGCAAGATCGACCCGTGGTTCCTAGCACAGATCGAAGACCTGATCGGTGAAGAGCTGGCGCTGGCCGGCCGCAAGGTGGACAGCCTGGGCTACGACGAACTACGTCGCCTGAAGCGCAAGGGCTTCTCCGACCGCCGTCTGGGCGAGCTGCTGGGCACCGACCAGGCAGCCGTGCGCGCGCATCGCTGGAGCCTGCAGCTGCACCCGGTGTACAAGCGGGTGGATACCTGCGCCGCCGAATTCGCCACCAACACCGCCTACATGTACTCCACCTATGAGGAGGAGTGCGAGTCCGCACCGACCGACCGCAAGAAGGTGATGGTGCTGGGTGGCGGCCCGAACCGTATCGGCCAGGGTATCGAGTTCGACTATTGCTGCGTGCATGCCGCGCTGGCGCTGCGCGAATCCGGCTTCGAGACCATCATGGTCAACTGCAACCCGGAAACCGTGTCCACCGACTACGACACTTCCGACCGCCTGTACTTCGAGCCGCTGACGCTGGAAGACGTGCTGGAAATCTGCCGCGTGGAAAAACCGTTCGGTGTGATCGTGCAATACGGCGGCCAGACGCCGCTGAAACTGGCGCGCGCACTGGAAGCCAACGGTGTGCCCATCATCGGCACCAGCCCGGACATGATCGACGCCGCGGAAGACCGCGAGCGTTTCCAGCAACTGCTGAACGACCTGGGCCTGAAGCAACCGCCGAACCGCACCGCGCGTAACCCGGTGGACGCCATGCGTCTGGCCGAGGAAATCGGCTACCCGCTGGTGGTGCGCCCGTCCTACGTACTGGGCGGCCGCGCGATGGAAATCGTGCACGAGCCGGCCGACCTGGAGCGCTACATGCGCGAGGCGGTGAAGGTGTCCAACGACAGCCCGGTGCTGCTGGACCGCTTCCTCAACGACGCCATCGAAGTGGATGTGGACTGCATCTCCGACGGCGAGAACGTGGTGATCGGCGGCATCATGCAGCATATCGAACAGGCCGGCGTGCACTCCGGTGACTCCGCCTGCTCGCTGCCGCCGTACAGCCTGTTCCCGGCGGTACAGGACGAGATCCGCCGCCAGACCGTGGCGATGGCCCGCGCGCTGAACGTGGTCGGCCTGATGAACGTGCAGTTCGCCATCCAGGGCGACACCATCTACGTGCTGGAAGTGAACCCGCGTGCCTCGCGTACCGTGCCGTTCGTATCCAAGGTGACCTCGGCGCCGCTGGCCAAGATCGCCGCCCGCGCCATGGCCGGCATCAGCCTGATCGAGCAGGGCTTCACCAAAGAAGTGGTGCCGCCGTACTACGCGGTGAAGGAAGCGGTATTCCCGTTCATCAAGTTCCCGGGCGTGGATACCATCCTGGGGCCGGAAATGAAATCCACCGGTGAAGTGATGGGCGTTGGCCGCACCTTCGCCGAAGCCTTCGTCAAGAGCCAGCTGGGCGCCGGCGACAAGCTGCCGCGCACCGGCAAGGTGTTCCTGTCGCTGCGTCAGAGCGACAAGGAAGGTGGCGTGGAAGTGGCGCGCGAACTGCAGAAGCTGGGCTTCGGCGTGTGCGCCACCCGTGGTACCGCCAAGGCGCTGGCCGAGGCCGGCATCGTGGTGCAGGTGGTGAACAAGGTGAACGAAGGCCGCCCGCACATCGTCGACATGATCAAGAACGGCGAGATCGACATCCTGGTGAATACCGTGGACGAGAAGCGCCAGGCGATCCAGGACAGCCACGCCATCCGCCGCTCCGCGCTGCAGATGCGCGTGCCGCAGTACACCACCCTGGCCGGTGCCAAGGCGGTGTGTGTGGGCCTGTCGCATGTGGACGATTTCGATGTCTACAGCGTGCAGCAGCTGCACGCCGAAGTGCAGGGTTAAGCGGTACTGCCTGCGGCCAACCTTTGAACCGCAGGCAAATACCCGTTACAATTCGCGCTGAAAACATTGTCCGCCAAGCCGCCGTCCAGTACGGCGGCTTGCGCTTTTATCATGGGGCGGCAACGCCCCCGGAGAATACAGAATCATGATCAAGACCCCGCTGACCGTGCGTGGCGCCGAGCTGCTCAAAGCCGAGCTGCAGCGTCTGAAAAGCGTGGAGCGCCCGTCTGTAATCGAGGCTATCGCCGAAGCGCGTTCCCATGGTGATCTGTCGGAAAACGCCGAATACGATGCCGCCAAGGAGCGGCAGGCGTTCGTGGAAGGCCGTATCGCCGAGCTGGAAGCCAAGATTTCCAACGCCCAGATCATCGACCCGAATGAGCTGGATGCCGATGGCCGCATCGTGTTTGCCGCCACCGTCAAGCTGATGGACCTGGAAAATGACGACGCGGTAACCTACCAGATCGTGGGTGACGACGAAGCCGACATCAAGGACGGCAAAGTGTCGATCAACTCGCCGATCGCCCGTGCGCTGATCGGCAAGGAAGCCGGCGATGTGGCCGAGGTTCTGGCCCCGGGCGGTATCCGCGAATACGAGATTCTGGACGTACTCTATATCTGAGCTGCCGCAGGGCACGCTGGCCGCTAAGCCGGCCGGACAGGGGGTTGCATGAACGGTTTGCGTGAAATTGCCCGTACCTTGTGGATTGGCGGTATGTGGGTGGTGGGCATCATCGTGGCGCCGGTGCTGTTTTCGGCGCTGAACAACGCCACCGCCGGCATGGTGGCTGGCCGCCTGTTTGCCGCCATCGCCTGGGTCGGGCTGGTATGCAGCGTGTTCCTGATGGTGGAGCTGGTGCTGCGCAACGGCGCGCGCGCACTGAAGAGTGCGCCGTTCTGGCTGCTGGTGGGAATGCTGGTGTGCATCATCATCAACCACTTCGCGGTGACGCCGATCATCGCCGGCCTGAAGGCGCAGATGAACCACGCGGCGGAAGGCTTGTTCGGCGGCGGCTTCGCCACCTGGCATGCCATTTCCAGCCTGATTTACCTGGTGCAGAGCCTGATGGGGCTGATGTATATCCTCAGCAACGACAACTGAGCGTTGCGGCCGGTAGCAATGACAAAGCCCTTGCGCATGGCGCAAGGGCTTTGTGGTGAAAACAGGGGCGGCGGGCTTGTGTGCAGGGCCGCCGCCTTTTGCTATCGCAAGGTTGGCCGCAGGCTTACGGGCGGGCCTTCAGCGCTTTCTTGCTCTTGGGCAGCTCGATCAGCTGCTTGTCGGACGGGCGGAACAGCACCAGCAGCTTGCCGATATGCTGCACCTGGCCGGCGCCCAGCTCGTCGCAGACTTGCTCGTAGATCGCCACGCGGGCAGCGCGGTCGTCGCCCTGTACGCGAACTTTGATCAGCTCGTGAGCGTCCAGGTTGATGGCGATCTCGCGGATAACCGACTCGGTCAGGCCGTTATTGCCGATCATCACCACCGGGTTAAGCGAGTGGGCCAGACCTTTCAGGTATTGGCGCTGGACTGTGGTCAGTTCGATTTTCATGTAGTGCTTCAAGTTTCAGATTAAAAAGCGATTTTACTCGACTTTAGCCTAATCCCCAACGGGGATTTTCGATGCAGGAATTCATCATGGCACGCAGCAAAACCAGCAATGCCTGGCTGAAAGAACACGTCAACGATTCATATGTGCAGATGGCGCAAAAGGATGGCTACCGTGCCCGTGCCGCCTACAAGCTGCTGGAAATCAACGACAAGGATAAATTGATCCGCCCCGGCACCGTGCTGGCCGACCTGGGCTCGGCGCCTGGCAGCTGGTCGCAGGTGGCGGCGCGCATCGTCGGCGATCAGGGCAGGGTGTTCGCGCTGGATATCCTGCCGATGGACCCGATTGCCGACGTGGCCTTCATCCAGGGCGACTTTCGCGAACAGGAGGTGCTGGAAGAGTTTGTTGCCTTGCTGGGTGGGCGCGAACTCGATCTTGTAATTTCCGACATGGCGCCCAATATCTCCGGGATGAGCAGTATCGATCAGGCGCGCAGTTTTCACCTGACCGAGCTGGCACTGGAATTTGCTCGCGATCACCTGAAACCCGGCGGCAGCTTTCTCGTCAAAGTGTTCCAGGGGAGCGAATTTCAGGATTACATGAAAGCCATGCGCGAACTGTTTGCCGAAGTGGTAACGCGCAAGCCCAAGGCTTCGCGCGATCGCTCCAGTGAAATCTACCTGCTGGGCAAGGGCCGTCGCTGACAGCCTGCCTGCCCCGGTTTACAATCAGATAACCATTTACCTTGTCAGGGCACATAGGAGCACGCTCTTGTGAACAATATCGGTAAGAATATAGCGATCTGGGTGATCATCGGTCTGGTGCTGATGACCGTGTTCAACCAGTTCACCAAACGTCAGGAAACCCAGAACCAGATCGAGTATTCGCAGTTCATCAGCGATGTCGAAACTGGCAAGGTGCAGTCCCTTACCATCGAGGGCAACCCGTTGCGCGGGCAGTGGATTCGCGGCAAGCGCAACGACGGCTCGCAGTTCAGCGCGTTTGCGCCGCTGGATACCAAGCTGGTGGACGTGCTGATCAACAATAACGTGCGCTTCTCCGCCAAGCCGGAAGAAGAACCGTCGATGCTGATGAACATCTTCATCAGCTGGTTCCCGATGCTGCTGCTGATCGGCGTGTGGTTCTTCTTCATGCGCCAGATGCAGGGCGGCGGCAAGGGCGGTGCGTTCTCGTTCGGCAAGAGCAAGGCGCGCATGCTGGACCAGGACACTAACACCGTGACCTTCGCCGATGTGGCCGGCTGCGACGAGGCCAAGGAAGAGGTGAAGGAGATCGTCGATTACCTGCGCGATCCGACCCGCTACCAGAGCCTGGGCGGCCGCATTCCGCGCGGCATCCTGCTGGCAGGTAGCCCGGGTACCGGTAAGACGCTGCTGGCCAAGGCCATCGCCGGCGAGGCCAAGGTACCGTTCTTCAGCATTTCCGGCTCCGATTTCGTGGAAATGTTCGTCGGTGTCGGCGCCTCCCGTGTGCGCGACATGTTCGAGCAGGCCAAGAAAAACGCACCGTGCATCATCTTCATCGATGAAATCGACGCAGTTGGCCGCCAGCGTGGCGCCGGCCTCGGCGGTGGCAACGACGAACGCGAACAGACTCTTAACCAGCTGCTGGTGGAGATGGACGGCTTCGAAACCAACCAGACCGTGATCGTGATCGCCGCCACCAACCGTCCGGACGTGCTGGACCCGGCGCTGCAGCGCCCGGGCCGTTTCGACCGTCAGGTAGTGGTACCGCTGCCGGATATCCGCGGCCGCGAGCAGATTTTGGGCGTGCACATGCGCAAGGTGCCGATTGCTGCCGACGTCGATGCATCGGTGATCGCCCGCGGTACCCCGGGCTTCTCCGGCGCCGACCTCGCCAACCTGGTGAACGAGGCTGCCTTGTTCGCCGCCCGCCGCAGCAAGCGCCTGGTCGACATGCTGGACTTCGAATCCGCCAAGGACAAGATCATGATGGGCGCCGAGCGCAAGTCGATGGTGATGTCCGAGGAAGAGAAGAAGAACACCGCCTACCACGAGTCCGGCCATGCGGTGGTGGCCAAGCTGCTGCCCAAGTCCGACCCAGTGCACAAGGTCACCATCATCCCGCGCGGCCGCGCGCTGGGCGTGACCATGCAGCTGCCGGAAGAAGACCGCTACGCCTACGATCGTGGCTATCTGCTGGACCGCATCGCCATCCTGTTCGGCGGTCGCATCGCCGAAGAGCTGTTCATGAACCAGATGACCACCGGCGCCAGCAACGACTTCGAACGTGCCACCCAGATGGCGCGCGACATGGTGACCCGCTACGGCATGTCCGACCGGCTGGGGCCGATGGTGTACGGCGAGAACGAGGGTGAAGTGTTCCTCGGCCGTTCCATCACCACCCACAAGAACCTGTCGGAAGCGACGCTGCAGCAGGTGGACCTGGAAATCCGCAGCATCATCGACCAGCAGTACACGCTGGCACGCCGCCTTCTGGACGAGAACCGCGACAAGGTGGAAGCGATGACTGCGGCACTGCTGGAATGGGAAACCATCGACGCCGAGCAGATCAACGACATCATGGATGGCCGTCCGCCGCGCCCGCCGAAACCGGGTGGCGGTTTTGCCAAGCCGGAGCCGAAAAACCCGGCACCGCCGGCGCCTGAAGCCAGCACCACGCCGGCGCAGGAACTGTAAGCGTCCACGGCTTGCCAAGCCCGAGGCCGCAGCTTTAAGCTGCGGCCTGTTTTTTTTCATGTTGCCGCCGCAGCGGTGGCGGCAACTGTCAGTCCTTACCCGGTGCGGCCAACATGCAGCCATTTGTTTGCGGGCGTTTCTCGCTCGATCTGACCCGTCCGCTGGTGATGGGCATCCTCAATGTCACGCCCGATTCCTTCTCCGATGGCGGTCGTTACGACCGGCTGGACATGGCGCTGGCGCGTGCCGAGGCGCTGCTGGCCGAGGGCGCCGACATCCTCGACATCGGTGGCGAGTCCACCCGCCCGGGGGCGCCGTTCGTTAGCCCGGAGGAGGAACTGCAGCGTGTGCTGCCGGTGCTGCAGAAGCTGGCCGCGCTGAACGTGCCGTTGTCGCTGGATACCCGCCGCAGCAGCGTGATGCGCGCGGCGCTGCAGGCCGGCGCGGTGGACCTGATCAACGACGTGTCGGCGCTGGAAGACGAGGGCGCGCTGCCACTGGTGGCTGCGGCCAACGTTGGCATCTGCCTGATGCACAAGCAGGGCAATCCGGACAGCATGCAGCACAAGCCGGTGTACCGGGATGTGGTGGAAGAGGTAGGCGACTACCTGGCGCGCCGCGTGGCGCTGTGCGGCGAGCAGGGCGTGGCGATGGAACGCCTGCTGGCCGACCCCGGCTTCGGCTTCGGCAAGACGCTGGAACACAATCTGGCGCTGCTGCGCGAGCTGCCGCGGCTGGAAGCCATGGCCGGCGTGCCGCTGCTGGTGGGCATGTCGCGCAAGTCGATGTTGGGCGCGGTGACCGGCGAGCAGCAGCCGGATCAGCGCTTGGGCGCCAGCGTGGCGGTGGCACTGTTGGCCGCACAGCGCGGCGCCAGGATCATCCGCGTGCATGATGTGAAAGCCACCCGCCAGGCGCTGCAGATGTGGCAGGCGCTGGAAGCATCCAACTAACGATTGCGACCTGTCCGCCGGTGGTAAGCCGGCGGTAAAATGGCCGCCATAACGCGATACAAGAGGCAAACAATGGGCCGCAAATATTTTGGTACCGACGGCGTGCGAGGCGAAGTCGGCAAGTTTCCGATCACCCCGGACTTCGTGCTGCGCCTGGGTTACGCCGCCGGCAAGGTGCTGGTGGACCACGAGCGCCAGGAGCACCCGACGGTGATCATCGGCAAGGACACGCGCATCTCCGGCTACATGCTGGAGGCGGCGCTGCAGGCAGGCCTCACCGCCGCCGGCGTCAACGTGCTGCTCACCGGGCCGCTGCCGACGCCGGGCATCGCCTACCTCACCCGCGCGCTGCGGCTGTCGGCCGGGGTGATGATCTCCGCGTCGCACAACCCATACCAGGATAATGGCATCAAGTTCTTCGCCGAAGGCGGCAAGAAGCTGGACGACGCGCTGGAGCTGCAGATCGAGGCGATGCTGGATTCGCCGATGGAGACCAGCCCGTCGCGCGAGCTGGGCCGCGCCCGCCGCATCGACGGCGCCGCCGAGCGTTACATCGAGTTCTGCAAGAGCACCTTCCCCAACGAGCGCAACCTCAAGGGTCTGAAGCTGGTGGTGGACTGCGCGCATGGCGCCACCTACCACATTGCGCCCAAGGTGTTCCACGAACTGGGCGCCGAGGTGATCACCATCGGTGGCGAGCCCAATGGCTACAACATCAACGACGGCGTGGGCGCCACCCACCCGGAGGCGGTGGCGGCAGCGGTAAAAGCGCACGGCGCCGATTTCGGCATCTCGCTGGACGGCGACGGCGACCGCCTGATGATGGCCGACCGCGACGGCCAGCTGTACGACGGCGACCAGCTGATCTACGTGGTGGCCAAGGCGCGCGCCGCACGCGGCCAGCTGCACGGCGGCGTGGTCGGCACGGTGATGACCAACCTGGCGATGGAACTGGCGCTGCAGCAGCAGGGCATCGCCTTCGGCCGCGCCAAGGTGGGCGACCGCTACGTGCTGGAGATGCTGCATGCCAACGGCTGGCAGGTGGGCGGCGAAGCCTCCGGCCACATCCTGTGCCTGGACAAGCACAGCACCGGCGACGGCATCATCTCCTGCCTGCAGGTGCTGGCCGCCTGCCAAGAGCTGGAACAAGAGCTGGCCGCCATCTGCAGCGACTGGCAGCCGTTCCCGCAGACCATGATCAATGTGCGGCTGAACGGCCAGGACTGGCAAAGCGCCAGCGCCGCCAGCCACCAGGCCGCCACCGCGGCGCTGGCCGGGCGCGGCCGCGTGGTGCTGCGCCCGTCCGGCACCGAGCCGGTGGTACGGGTGATGGTGGAGGCCGACGACGCCACGTTGGCCGCACACTGGGCCGAGGCAATCGCCGCGGCGATCCGCGCCGCCTGAGCGGCAAGCGCCGCCGACAAGCCGCCCGCAGGCGGCTTTTTTCTTGCCCGCGCGGCGAGACGGGTTTTCTTGCCCTGCGGCAAGTTCCTTAAGCGGTGGCCAAGGGGCGCTGTGTTATGATGGCTGCCGTTTCAGAACTGCCTCGACGTGTCCGCCTGCGCGGAAGCGACGTTGATGCGGCTTCGACCGATCAACGGTTTGTCAGGCTGACATGGATATCCTGCAGATTCTTCTCGATTTGTTCACGGGCTACGGTTATCTGGCTGTCTTCCTCGTGTTGCTGGTGTGTGGTTTTGGCGTGCCGATTCCGGAAGACATCACCCTGGTGGCCGGCGGCATCATTTCCGGCTTGGGCTATACCAATGTGCACTGGATGTTCGTAGTGGGCATGGCCGGCGTGCTGGTCGGCGACGGCATCATGTTTTTTGCCGGCCGCTTTTTCGGCCACCGCGTGCTGCGCTTCCGCCCGATTGCCAAGGTGATGACGCCGGCGCGTTTTGAGGCGGTGCAGGAAAAGTTTGCCAAATACGGCAACTGGGTGCTGTTCGTGGCGCGCTTCCTGCCGGGGCTGCGCTCGCCGATCTTCCTCACCGCCGGGCTGACGCGGCGCATTGCCTACTGGCGCTTCCTGCTGATGGACGGCTTTGCCGCGCTGATCTCGGTGCCGGTCTGGGTGTATCTGGGCTACCTGGGCGCCAGCAACCACCAATGGCTGATGGCGATGGTGCATCGCGGCCAGGCCGGCATTCTGATCGTGCTGGGCGTGCTGGCGCTGGTGCTGGTGCTGGTGTGGTGGCGCAAACGCCGCGCCACGCAGCAGCAATCGTCCTGAGCCGCTTGCCGTCAACAAAAAGCCCCGCCGATGAGCGGGGCTTTTTACTTGTGCAGCGGCGCGATCAGCCGACCTGCAGCAGCTCTACTTCAAATACCAGGGTGGCGTTGGGCGGAATCACGCCGCCGGCGCCACGGGCGCCGTAGCCCAGTTCTGCCGGGATGGTGAGTTTGCGTTTGCCGCCCACTTTCATGCCTTGCACGCCCTGGTCCCAGCCCTTGATCACGTAGCCGGCGCCCAGCGGAAAGCTGAACGGCTGGAAACGGTCCTTGCTGGAGTCGAATTTGCTGCCATCGGTCAGCCAGCCGGTGTAGTGCACGGTCACTTCCTTGCCGGTCTGTGCCTCGATGCCGTCGCCAACGACCAGGTCTTCGATGATCAGTTCTGCCATTGTTATGTCCTCGTTGCTGCGGTGAGTCGGGAGCCGGCCATTCTACCGCGTGCGACGGTGCGGGGTAAGAGCGATGTTGTCTTTGCAGCTCAATGGCTTATAACGGTACAAGTCGTCGGTTTAACCACGCTCCTGTCAGCAAAGGGGAACACCATGGACATTACCCACCTGCCCAGCAATGAGCATATCGTCGTCAAGCATGTTTCTGTCGGCCAGCCGCTGCAGTGGCTGAAGCTGGGCTGGCAGGATCTGAAGCGCGCACCGGCCGATGCCATGTTTTACGGCGCCGCCTTCGTGCTGATGGGCTACCTGCTCAATATGTATTTCAGCTACGCCCCCGAGTATATGATCACCCTGGCGGCGCTGTTCCTGCTGGCCGGGCCGTTCATGGCCATCGGTCTGTACGACATCTCGCGCCAGCTGGAGGCCTTCAACGGCGGCCGCGTGCGCCTGGCGCACAGCATGGCGGCCTGGCGCAGCAATATGCCCGGCTTTTCGCTGTTTGCCGTGCTGCTGGCGGTGATGGTATTCGGCTGGTTCCGCGTGTCGCTGCTGATGTTCGCGCTGTTCTACGAAGGCAGTGTGCCGACGCTGGATTCGCTGGTGGCCAATGCCTTCACCCAGGAAAACATCGGCTTCCTGCTGGCGTGGTTCGGTACCGGCTTCCTGTTTGCCGCCGCGGTGTTCTCGCTCAGCGTGTGCGCCATTCCCATGCTGCTGGATAAAGAGGTGGATACCATCACCGCCATGGTGATGAGCGTGCAGGCGGTGTATCACAACCTGCTGACGATGCTGGTGTGGGCGGCTATCATCGTGGCTCTGACCGCGATCGGGTTTGCCACCCAGTTTGTCGGGCTGCTGCTGATCACCCCGCTGATCGGCCTGTCCAGCTGGCATGCCTATCGTGCCCTGATCACCTATGAGCACTAGACCCGCCAGCACATGACCGCACCCTCCATCGTGTTTCTGGACCGGGACAGCCTGCCTGTCCCGGTTCCCGTTTGTAGCCTGCCGCATACCTACCGTGAATTCCCAAGCACCAGTCGCGAACAGATCGTGGCGCACTGCGCCGCGGCCGATATCGTCATCACCAACAAAGTGCCGTTCGACGCCGCCACGTTGGCCGCCTTGCCGCGGCTGAAAATGCTGGCCATCGCCGCCACCGGCTACAACCACATCGACCTGGATACCTGCCGCCGCCAGGGCGTTGCGGTGGCCAATATCCGCCACTACGGCGACGAGACCGTGGCCGAGCACGCTTTCATGCTGATGATGGCGCTGATGCGCAACCTGCCGGCCTACCAGCGCGACGTCGCCGCCGGCGTGTGGCAGAACGCCGCGCAGTTCTGCCATTTCGGCGCGCCGATCCGCGACCTGAAAGGCGCCACGCTGGGCATCTTCGGCAGCGGCGGCATCGGCCAGGAAATGGCGGCGCGCGCGCGTGCCTTCGGCATGCAGGTGCAGTTCGGCGAGCGCAAGGGCGCCGCCGCGGTGCGTGACGGCTACGTGTCGTTCGACACCCTGCTGGCCACTTCCGATGTCATCTCGTTGCATTGCCCGCTCAACGACGACACTCGCAAGCTGATCGGCGAGCGCGAGCTGCAGGCGATGAAGCCGGGGGCGGTGCTGGTGAATGCCGCGCGTGGCGGCCTGGTGGATGAAGACGCGCTGGTGGCCGCCTTGAAATACGGCCAGCTGGGTGGCGCCGGTTTCGATGTGCTGTCGGTGGAGCCGCCGCGCGACGGCAACCCGCTGCTCAAGGCGCGGCTGCCGCATTTGATCGTCACCCCGCACGTCGGCTGGGCCAGCCGCGAGGCGATGGACAGGTTGGCCGCACAGCTGATGGGCAATATCGAGGCCTTCCTGCGCGGCGAGCGACAGCACCGGCTGGACTGAGCGGCCGTCGCCGACGCCAGACAAACCCGCCTGCCGGCGGGTTTTTTCTTGCCGGCAGCAGGCGCTGCTGGACGCGGCGGTTACAGGGCGGGGGATCACCGCTGCGGCGCTGCCGGACTGGCAATGCAGCGTGGCATGCCGGGCGCCGTCTGTGCCGCGGGGCGGTGCCTGGACGCGCTGCTGCGGCCCGGCTGGCACGCGTCGACGGCAGCCGGCAGCGACGGTTTCGCCGGCTTGCAAAAGCAGGGGGGCTTGACCATAACAAAGGGACCGGCAAAGCGGTCCCCGGTTGATGCGACTCCGGCCGCGGCCTAGTCGTCCATGTCCTTCAGATTGAGGCGGCGTTCGTGTTCCGGGTCCAGCCCCAGTTTGCCGCGGATGCAGCTCAGGTACACGTTGACGTCCGGCCCGCCGCCGTAGCGCTGCGCCTGCCAGATCATCTCGCCCAGGCAGTCGATCACCTCGTGCTGGGCGTCATGCTCGCTGCCATGCTTGGCCAGCAGCTGCTGGTACAGTTCGCGGATGCCGAACGGCTGGTTGATGGACAACTGTTCTTCCACCGCCAGGTGCATGCTCATGTGCATGAAGGGGTTGGTTTCGCCCTGCTCCGGCAGCCATTCGCGCTCGCCGTACTGCTCGGGGCGGGCCAGGATGGCGTGGTACTCGGGATGGGCGGCAATCACGCTGGCCAGCAGTTTTTCCAGGTCACTCAGCGGGTGGCCGGCTTGCTGCTTGTTCCAGGTATCGAAAAAGAAACGGCGGGCATCCTGCCGGCTGGGTGCGAACATAATTGTTGACTGAATAACTCGGAAAAGCAGCATTATACGAGGGCATTCCCACCATGACCACGCTTGCCAACTTTACGGCCAACCTGGGCGATGGCCGCCAGCAGCCGCTGGCCGACTACCTCGGCCAGGTAGTGCTGATCGTCAACACCGCCAGCGAATGCGGCTACACCCGGCAGTATGCCGGGCTACAGGAGCTGCAGCAGGCCCTGGCCGCGCGCGGCTTTACCGTGCTGGGCTTTCCCTGCAACCAGTTCGGCGGCCAGGAACCGGGCAGTGCCGAACAGATCGCCGCCTTCTGTCACAGCAAGTTCAGCATCGACTTTCCGTTGTTCGACAAGGGCGACGTCAACGGCGCGGCAGCCAGCCCGCTGTGGCACTGGCTGACCGGTGCGGCCAACGGTCATCCGCATCCGGTGAAGTGGAATTTCACCAAGTTCCTGATCGATCGCAAGGGGCGGCTGGTGAAGCGTTACGAGCCGGCTGCCGAGCCGCACGAGCTGTTGCCGGACATCGAGGTGCTGCTCAACGCCGCTGCCTGAAGGCAGTAGCGGGCGGCACAAAACAATGCGGCCAACCTGGTGGCAGGTTGGCCGCATTGTTGTTGGTGCCGCGACTTACTTGCGGAGGAACACGATGTCCCACACGCCGTGACCCAGGCGGATGCCGCGGGCTTCGAACTTGGTCAGCGGGCGGTAGGCCGGGCGCGGCGCGTAGCCGTCGGCGCTGTTCTGCAGCTCGGCATTGGCGCCGAACACTTCCATGATCTGGATGGCGTAGTCTTCCCAGTCGGTAGCGGCGTGCAGGTAGCCGCCCGGCTTGAGCTTCTTCACCAGTTTCTCGATGAACGGCGCCTGGATCAGGCGGCGCTTGTTGTGGCGTTTCTTGTGCCACGGATCGGGGAAGAAAATGTGCACGCCGTCCAGGCAGCCATCCGGCAGCATGTGGTCCATCACCTCTACCGCGTCGTGGCGGATCAGCCGCAGGTTGCTCAGCTGCTGTTCACCGATCAGCTTGCACAGATTGCCCACGCCCGGCGAGTGCACCTCGACGCCGAGGTAGTCATTCTGCGGGTTGGCCGCGGCGATCTCGGCGGTGGCGGTGCCCATGCCGAAACCGATTTCCATGATCTTTGGCGCGTCGCGGCCGAAGGCCTGTGCCAGATCCAGCGCCTGCGGCTGGTAGTCGATACCCCAGCGCGGCATGCCTTCGTCGATGGCGCGCTGCTGCGAGGCGGTCAGATGGCCCTGGCGCAGCACGAAGCTGCGAATGGCGCGGTTGAAGGCCGGATTTTCCATGCTCGTCACTCAAAAACTGCAAAAAGATCGCGATGTTACCGAATCTTGCGCCGGGCGGGTAGGGTGGGCGCATGCGGCCAACCCTGGCCGTGCGATTAAAGCTCGCGCAGCAGCGCATCCACCGTCGGGTAGCGCAGGCAGCCCGGCAATTCGCGCAGCAGGCGCGCATTGCTCAGCCGCCGCGACTCGGCCATGAACGACCACAGCCCGGGCGACACCTGCTGCTGCACCAGCGCGCGCGGCAACCGTGGCAGCCGCGGGTAACCCAGCGTGTCCGCCAGCTTGTCGTACCAGTCGCCCACCGGCAGCGGCTGGCTGTCGCAGGCGTTGTAGACGCGGATGCCGCCGCGCGGCTGCTGCAGCGCGGCCACGCACAGCCGCGCCAGATCGTCGGCATGGATGTGGTTGCTGATGCTGTCCTCGGCGGCATCGATCAGCGGCGCCTGGCTGGCAAAACGCGACAGCGGCAGCCGCTCGGCGGCGTAGATGCCCGGCGCGCGCAGGATGCTCAGCGCGCAGCCGTGCAGCATGGCGAAGGCGCGCAGCTGGCGTTCGGCATCCAGCCGCCGCCGTGCGCGCGCGCTTTGCGGGCGCGGCGGCCGGGTCTCGTCCAGCCAGTCGCCGGCGGCATTGCCATACACGCCGCTGGTGCTGATGTAGACGATGCGCTGTGGTAGACTCGCCGTTTTTGCCAGTTGCGACAATACCTTGCGTAATCTGGGGTCTTGCTGGCCGCTGTCCGGCGGCGGTGCCGTGTACAGCACGGCGTCGGCGAGGCCGGCCAGGCGCGACAGACTGCGGCCAACGTCCAGGTCTGCCAGGAGTGGCAAAGCGCCGAGTGCGCGCCATTGTGCGCATTTGTCCGGGCTGCGCAGCAGCGCGATGACGCGCCAGTGGCGGGTTAACAGCGGCAGGGCGCGCCGGGCGATATCGCCGGCGCCGATGATGAGCAAGGTTCGCATACCGGTCATTCTAGCGAGAGTTTAAGGGAACGAGATGACGTGTCAGGTAAAGGTGCTTCCCAGTGGCCATTCTTTTGCCGTAGAAGCGCATGAAACCATTCTGGAAGCGGCGCTGCGCCAAAATGTCGGCCTGCCGTACGGTTGCCGCGACGGTGCCTGCGGCGCCTGCAAGGGCAAGGTAGTCGCCGGCGAGGTTGAGCATGGCGGCGCGCAGGACAAGGCGCTGTCTAGCGCCGACCGCGCGCAGGGCATGGCGCTGTTCTGCTGCGCCAAGCCCAAGGGCGACATCACCATCGAGGCGCGCGAGCTGGCCGGCATTGGCGATATCCAGATCAAGACCCTGCCGTGCCGTGTCGAGTCGATCGACAAGATCCACGACGTTGCCGTGCTCAAGCTCAAGCTGCCGGTGTCCGAGCGCCTGCAGTTCATGGCCGGCCAGTACATCGACATCCTGATGAAGGACGGCAAGAAGCGCAGCTTCTCCATCGCCAACGCGCCGCACGATGACGCCTTCATCGAGCTGCACATCCGCCACCAGCCGGGCGGCTCCTTCTCCGACTACGTGTTCAGCGCGATGAAGGAAAAAGAGATCATGCGCTTCAAGGGCCCGCTGGGTTCCTTCTTCCTGCGCGAGGATTCCGACAAACCCATCATCATGGTGGCTAGCGGTACCGGTTTTGCGCCGATCAAGGGCATCATCGAGCATGCCATCCACCACGGCGTTACCCGCCCGATCGTGTTCTACTGGGGCGCCCGTACCCCGGCCGACCTGTACATGGCGGAGCTGGCGGCCAAGTGGCAGGCCGAGAACAGCAACATCACCTTCATCCCGGTGGTATCCGACGCGCTGCCGGAGCACAACTGGATCGGCCGCAGCGGCTTCGTGCACCAGGCGGTGCTGGACGACTTCGACTCGCTGGCCGGCTACCAGGTGTATGCCTGCGGCGCGCCGATCATGGTGGAGGCGGCCCACCAGAGCTTCACCACGCAGTGCGGCCTGCCGGAAGACGAGTTCTTCTCCGATGCCTTCTTCCTGTCCAAGGACATGAGCGGCAGCAAGTAAGTTGGCCGCAAGGCATCTCGCCGGCAGGAAAAAGCCACCGCATGCGGTGGCTTTTTTGTTGCCATTGCTGGCGAGCGGGCGCTGCTATTGCCATGCGCATGGCGGTACAAATGCTGTGCCGGCGGCTAGCGCGCCGATGAATGGCGGCGGCAAAGAAAAAGGACTTGCAGACAGGTCTGCAAGTCCTTGATTTTCCGTGGTGGGCCCTGCGGGGCTCGAACCCGCGACCAAAGGATTATGAGATCTGCTGACCAAAGGAATCACTTACAAATCAATGATTTGACAAAAGCATAAACCACGTAAGTCATTGATTTTTCGTTGATGCGCCAGAAAAAGTGTAGCCTAGTTTGTAGCCTAGAAATCACATTAACCTAGTAGATCAATAGTCTATTAGGCTAGAGGACCAACACCTAATGTCATTAGGACGCCTCAAGTTACTGAGTCATCAACAGCTGATGCCTAAATCAAACCATTGCAACCCGTGCTTTCGCTGTTAACGCGCATCCCCCCGGCATTAGGAACACCATCCCAAATCATGTTGAACGGGAGGAAACTCATCGCGGTCAATTTTTAACTGCCCATCCACATTGAATCGCCCCAGCTTCTCTAGACACTCTTGAGCCGTTGGAAATATTGCTTCTCAAACTCTACCGGCGATAGCCCGTTTGCG